>NZ_JBHZEJ010000021.1:0-44330 GCF_042756365.1 Streptomyces sp. NPDC059092 | reverse complement strand
GGGCGTGTAAACGGGCCCCCCCGGCGCCGGCTCACCCCTCCAACAATCTACCCCCGCTGTTTCCCGGGCCCCGCCTTTTCCCCCGGTGTGTCGCGGGGCCAACGGCCCCCACTTCTCCCCGGTTCGGCAGGCTAACGTTCCGTTCCGAAGTAGCGGTCGCCGAAGTCGCCTATGCCCGGCATCATGTAGGCGTTCTCGTTGAGCCCCTCCTCGACGGCGGACGTCACGATCCGGACCCCGGGGTAGCGCTCGCCCACGGCGGCGATGCCCTCGGGGCAGGTGATGAAGTTGACGAAGAGGATGTGTTCCTCAGGAACGCCGAGATCGCGCAGGACCTCGATGGCCGCGAGAGCGGTGCCGCCGGTCGCCAGCATCGGGTCGAGGAGGAGGACCTGGCGTGTGGCGATGTCCTCGGGGAACGCCGTGTAGTACAGGCGCGGCTGCTTGGTCGTCCTGTCGCGCTGGATGAGGATCTTGCCGATTCTGATACCCGGGACGACGGCGCGCAGTTCGGCCTCCATGCTCTCCCCGGCACGCACGATCGGCACCCCGATCAGGTTCTCGGCGAAGCGCAGCCCCCGGTAGGTCCGGCCGACAGGCGTGGTGATGTCGCAGGGCTCGAAGGGCAGGAGGTTCAGGGCCGCCTCGGTGAGCAGGCGGATGATCCGGCCGGCGTAGAAGACGAAGTCCTCGCGGCGGGCGTCCCGGTCCCGGACGACGGTGTGCAGGGCGCGCAACTGGTCGGTCTGCGGCAGCAGATGGACGTTGGCGCCGAAGCCGTGGTGGTACGTGCTCGTGGCAGCGGCCGGCTGCGCGACGGCGGTCCTGGGCTGTGTGGCAGTGGTCATCGGAGGCTCCTCGGGTGGGGGAGGGACGGGGGAGGACGGGGAGGACGGCGCGGACGGTTCAGTCGGCCGGGGGCTTCTCGAAGGTGGCCGGGAGCTCCGGTGTGGTGGTGAACTGCCCGGCGGCGACGCGGTACACGGACCTGCCGCCCGACCGACGCCACAACTCGCGCATCACGTAGACGAGTTTGGCGTTGTGCTCCTCTTCCTCCTCGACGGCCCGCGCGATGTGCCACTCCCATTCCCGGGCCCAGCGCGGGTCGTCCAGGTCGTCCAGGGCGGTGTCGAAGAGGTTGTCGATCGCCGTCAGCTTCGACGGGGTGACGAAGTGGCCCCGGGAGAAGAGCACACCGAGAATGCCGGTCCAATAGCACCCGACCGCGCGTCGGCGCTCCTCCACCGGCAGGGCGTCCGAGATGTGCCGCATCGCGTGGAGCGCGGTGACCAGGTGCAGCAGGAGGAAGTCTCCCGGCTCGGTCAGGTAGAGGACGGTGACGAGGTGGGCGAGCTGGTCCCAACTGGCGTCGGGGTCCTGCGCGGCGATCCAGGAGGGCGTCTCGTACATCAGCGGATGGCCTTCGCCGAGCATCCGGGCGATCCGGTACTGCAGCCCGGACCGCAGCAGTTCGGGGTGGATACCGGTGCTCCTGCCGTCGACCAGGTCCTCGACCCAGGCGCCGAGCCGGGGCTGGTTCTCCTCCCAGTGGCGGGCGATGCCCAGCAGCGAGTCCCCGGGCAGGTCGGTGCCGGAACCGTCCGAGGGCAGGGCGCGCTCGGGGTGGCAGTCGACGTACGCGAAGGCCAGGTAGGCGATGCCCTCGATGGTCATCCGGCGGTTGCCGGCGTCCAGGCCCCAGCCCAGGTGGATGGTCGCGTGCTGGAGCGCACCGGCCCAGCCCGCGAGCAGGTGCGGTACGTACCGCCGCAGCAGACCCGCCATGCCCAGTTCCTGTTCGCGGCGGTCGAAGAACGCGTAGTACGCGGCGAAGTCCTGCCGCTGACCGAGGAGTTCGAGCCAGTTGTCGTCGTCGATCACGCGCTGAGGAGCCCTGGCCGGCTCCACGCGGCAGCCGTACGGGGTGAGGGCGATGTAGTTGTCGTGGTACGCCTTGATCCGGCCGGGTTCGACACCGAGGCCTGAGAGGGCGACGACGGCGTGCTTGATGTGGTTGGTGAGGTGGCCGTTGAACTCGATGTGGTAAGTGCTGTCGTCCAGGAGGCCCTCGACGGTACGGGTGTCGGCAGGGCCGCCGTCGGCCGGTCCGCCGCCGCCCGGTTCGCCGTCGGCCGGCAGGAGGGCGAGGATCTCCTCCACGACCTGGGCGAACGTGTCGGCGACGTGGGTCGGTGAGACCGCCTCCAGCTCCGCCCGCTCGTGCACCCCGTAGGTGACCGCCACGGACGCCAGACCGGCCGCCGACGCCATCTTCAGGTCGTGGGTGGTGTCGCCCACCATCACGGCGTGCTCGGGCCGGGCGCCGAGCCGTCCGAGGATCAACAGGCCCGACTCGGGGTGCGGCTTGGGGCAGGTGACGTCGTCGGCGCCGACCAGCGTGGTGATGTGGTCGCGCAGGCCGGCCGCGGTGAGCAGGGCGTCGGCGCTGGCATGGAACTTGCTCGTGGCCACCGTCACCACCACGCCCCGTCGGCGCAGTTCGGCGAGGCCCTCGGGGACGCCGGGGAAGACCAGCGAGCGGGCGCGCGGCAGGATGACGGTGCGGAACGCCTCCTGGTAGCGAGCCACGCCGTCGGCGACCGAGGGGTCGTCCTGCTCCACCCCCAGCAGCTTCCCGAACGCCTGCTCCAACGGCAGGCCGATGGTGGCCCGGACGTCCGCCGGATCCCGGGGCGCCAGGCCCATCGCCTCGAAGGCGGCGGCGAACGCCTCCACGATCGCCCGGGGCGAGTCGACGAGAGTTCCGTCCAGGTCGAACATCGCGACACGGGTCGGCACCGCCTTCGCCGTACCGGCCGGGACCGCCGGGGCCGTTGCCGGGACGGTCGGGGCCGTTGCCGGGACGGCCTCGGTCAGGGTCGTGTTCACTGGTCTTCCTCTCGTCGGAGCCGGGCGTGGGCCGCCGCGAGCCGGCCGCCGATCCGCGCGGTGTGGATGAGTACGGCGGTGTTGGCCCGTGCGGAGCGTCCCTCGGTGGCGCGGTCCACCGCGCGCATGACGTACTTCGTGACGGCGCCGCCCCGGACCCCGTCCGCCGTGGCGCCGCGCAGGGCGTCGGCGATGGCCGCCTCGACGTCCTGTTCGTCGATGGCGTCCTCCGGGCGCGTCGGGCTGGTGACGAGGACGCCGCCGGGGTTGCCCAGTGCCCAGTGGGTCTCGACGGCGCGGGCGATCACGGCCTCGTCGTCCAGACGCTGGGGGGCGCGCAGCCCGCTGGAGCGGCAGTAGAAGGCGGGGAAATCGTCGGAGCCGTGGGCGATGACGGGTACGCCGTGGGTCTCCAGGAACTCCAGGGTCAGACCGAGGTCCAGGATCTTCTTCGCTCCGGCGCAGACCACCGCCACCCTGGAGCGGGTGAACTGGATCAGATCGGAGGAGATGTCCATGGTGGTCTCGGCGCCCCGGTGGACACCGCCGATGCCGGCGGAGGAGAAGAACGGGATGCCGGCCAGCTCCGCGGCGACCAACGAGGACGCGACCGTGGTGGCGCCGGTGCCGCCCGACGCCAGGACGACCGCCAGGTCCCTGCTGCTGACCTTGGGAATGCCCGGGGTGGCGGCGAAGCGCTCGATGTCGCCGTCGGTCATCCCGACCATGATGCGGCCGTCGTCGATGCCGATGGTGGCGGGCACGGCGCCGCCGGCCCGTACCGCGTCCTCCACCTTGCGGGCGGTGGCAGCGTTGTCAGGGTACGGGAGCCCGTGAGTGATGACGTTCGATTCCAGGGCGACCACGGGGTCGCCGTCGGCGAGCGCGGTGGCCACCTCGTCGGTGAACACCAGGGGCACCGAACGGTGCCGGGGGGCGGGGATCGTCATGGGAGGGGTCCTTCTCGTCGGCTGCGGGCGGCGGTCAGTAGTTGGGCGTCTTGCGCAGCAACTCCTGCCGGGCGACGATCTCGGGGATGTAGACCCGCTCGTTCCACACGTCCTGGGCGACGGGCTCCAGGGCGATGGAGACGACGTCCTCGTTGCAGCCGAAGGCGTTGCGCACGGCGGTGGTGACCGCGGCGACCAGCTCCAGCTCCTTCTCCTCGGTGATGGGCACCGGGAAGTGCTTGATGTTGATGTGGGGCACTCCGACCTCCTGGACCATGGCTTGCGCCGGCTGGTTGTGACGGGGGGACGCGCTGGGACCGGCGGGCAGCCGGTCGTTCAGGACAGCGGCGAGCTGAGCGACGTGCGGCTCGCGCAGCAGTTCGTAGTGGCCGGCCCGCAGTTGGTGGACGGCGGGCGGCCGGGCGGAGTACCCGCCCTCGTGCTCGATGAAGGAGTAGTTGTCGTCGACGGCCCTGACCAGGGTCACCGGGGCGTCGAGACGGCGTCCGCGCAGCTCGTGGAACTCGTAGGTGAGGGAGTACGTGCGCCGTACGATGCCGGTGACCGCCCGTACCAGGTCCTCGCCGAGCCCCGGGAAGCACGCGGTGACGAAGGCGACGAAGCCGTCCTCGTCGCCGACGGTGGACAGGCACTGGTCCAGTCGCGGACCGCTGAGCGTGCCGGCGAAGACGGAGAAGAGCAGGGCGAGGAAGGCACGGTCCCCGAAGTCGGGCCGGCCGGTCGCGCCGACGGCGTCCTCGGGGCGCAGCCGCGGCTGGCCGGGAGCCACGAGGAAGAGCTGCTCCACCCGCTCGCCCGCCTGCTCCAGTTGGCGTGCGGCCTCGAAGGCGACCCGGGCGCCGAAGGAGTAACCGCACAGCAGGTAGGGGCCGTGGGGCTGGATTTCCCGGATCGCCTCGACATCGGCGGACGCCATGGCGCGGACATCGTCGTAGGGGTGCTCGCCGCGGTTGATGCCGTGGGCCTGGACACCGAGGACGGGCCGCTCCGTGCCCAGGGCCGCGGCCAGCGGACGCAGGTTCATGGGGTAGCCGCCGAGGCCCGGCCAGCAGTACAGCGGGGTGCCCCTGCCCTCGGGCTGGAGCGGCACCAGGCGGGAAGCGGGCCGGGGGGACGCGGCTTCCAGGGCCGCGGCGAGCCTTTCCACGGTGGGGGCCTCGAACAGGATCTGCAGCGGGATCGCGCCGCCGAAGTCGGCGTTCAGACGGCTGACCAGGGCCACGGCGAGCAGGGAGTTCCCGCCCAGCTCGAAGAAGTCGTCGGTGACGGAGAGCTGGTCGCGCTTGAGCACCGCCTGCCAGACGTCGCGGATCCGCCGCTCCAGCGGGGTGCGGGGGGCCATGAACGCCCGGTCTCCGACGCTCAGTTCGGTCTCCTGGGTGGCCTGCAGGGCCTTCAGGTCGATCTTGCCGTTGGCGGTCTGCGGCAGCCGGTCCAGGACGACGATCCGGTTGGGCAGCATGTAGCGGGGCAGCAGCGCGGTCAGATCCTCCTTGATCAGCTCGGCGGGCCCCTGCATGTGGACCACGTCCTCCTTCATGTCCTCGCCGTGCCACTGCGCGTCGCTGACCCGCCCGCCGACGCAGAAGTACGACGGTCCGGCGGGCAGCGCGTGGTCGGCGAGGATCCGGCCCAGCCGCTTGGCCGACGGCAGGTCGTTGCCGGACTTCGAGCTGTAGCCCGACGACATGAAGCCGAGGTGCAGGTCGTTCATCTGGAGGCGTTGGAGCCTGCGGCCCAGGTCGAGGTAGTGCCGCCACGAGGCGGCACCGGTGGCGACGAGGCTGATACCGAAGTCGGAACGTTCGTAGACCCGCTGGTTGATGGCGATGACGTGCTTCTTGAGGATCACGTCGTCGCCGACGCGGACGAGGCCGGCGCCGGTGTACCGGTACTGACCCGGCGGCAGGCCCTCGACCCGGGTGGAGTGGGCCTGGACGTAGATGTCGAGGGCGTCGGATTCCTCGGACGCGCCCTGCCGCAGCGGAAGGAGATCGAAGCTGCCCAGGTAGTGGTCCTGCGGCGCGCAGTCGAGACGGTGCCTGACGGCGGGCCGGTACTCGGCCGCGGCGATGCGCAGGCCGTGAGCCGGCAGCACCTCGTCGAACAGGCCGATCATGTGGCCCGCCTCGATCTCCAGGACCTCGCGGACGTTGTTGCGGTAGACCGGCTCGATGGCGCCGTGCTTGCCGAGGAAGTGGATCCGTACCCCGGAGGCCGTCGCCCCGTCGGCGGGGCCGACGAGCACCAGCCGGTGGTGGAGCGGGTGGTAGTAGTACAGGCCCGTGGGGAGGTCGTGCCCGCCGCCGATCTCGACGTGGAGCTGCGTGGCGTACAGGGAGCCGGGTGAGGCGTAGGCGTACTTGGGCAGCAGCCTCTGGTCGCTGAGGTGGCGGCCGAAGTTGCGCAGGATCGTGCCGAGTTCGTCACGGCCGACGACATCGGAGGCACGGGCGGACGGCTGCGGCCGGGGCCGGGGGCCGAGCAGGTGCAGGATGTCGTCCCGGGTCACCGTGGAGCCCTCGTAGAAGCGGTACGTCTTGCGGGAGAAGGCGAGGGCCCGCTGCTCGAGGGTGGCCTCGGCGCCCGGAAGGTCCACGGCCGCCCGGCCGGCCAGGTCGGCGTCGTCGCGGCAGCCGGGGTGTGCGAGCTGGGCTCTGACCTGGAGTCTGCTGTGCTTGGACTGGTGGTGGGAGCCGTGGTTGCCCTGGTCCATCAGGGCGGCTTCCTTGGGGTTGAGTTCGACGAAGGCGACGAGGTTCTGGAAGCCCGTCGCGGCGTCGTCGCGGAGCAGGACGGCCGCGGCGCGGACCCAGTCGTGCGTCTCGACGGTCTGGCGTATCTCGTCCAGTTCGACGCGGTAGCCGCGTAGCTTGACCTGGTTGTCGGCCCGTCCGACGAACTGCACCGTGCCGTCGGCGTTGACGTGGGCGAGGTCGCCGGTCCGGTAGAGGCGGGAGCCGGGCGCGTCGGAGAAGGGGTCGGCCATGAACCGGTCACCGGTCAGGTCCGGGCGGCCGAGGTAGCCGCGGGCCACCTGCGCGCCGCCGATGTACAGTTCGCCGATCTCTCCGGCGGAGACCGGCTTCCCGTCCGGTTTCAGGACGTGCAGGGAGGTGTCGTGCACGGGGGTGCCGATCGGCATGACGAGCGGACCGTCCTCCAGCGCGGCGCGGTCCACCACGAAGGACGAGGCGTTGATGGTGCACTCGGTGGGGCCGTAGAGATTGACCAGGCGGGCTTCCGGCATGGTGTCCAGGCACTGCGCGGCGAGGCTCCGGGAGAGCGCCTCGCCCCCGCTGAAGATGCGGCGCAAGGACCGGCAGGCGGGGAACTTCTCGGTGTCCAGGAGCGCCTGGAGCAGGGTGGGCACGCACTGGAGGGTCGTGACGCCGTGCCGTTGGATGGTGGCGATGATCGCCTCGGGGTCGCGGTAGACGCCCGGGGCGCCCATCACCACGGTGCTGCCGCAGGCGACGGCGAGTAATTCCCACTGCGCGGCGTCGAAACTCATGGGGGTCTTCTGCAGCACCGTTTCGTGTTCGTCGATACCGCACTCGTCGTGCAGCCATCGCATTTGGCTCACGATGCTCCGGTGCTCGACCATCACGCCCTTCGGCTTTCCTGTGCTGCCGGAGGTGTAAATGACGTACGCGAGATCGTCCGGCCGTACCTCAGGCTCCGGCCGGGCTGACCGGAGTCCTTTCTTCTCCGCCGTTTCCCATATCTCGTCGAGAGTGAGAACACCGACTCCGGCCGGAGCCAACTCCTGAAGAGTCGACCGAAGGAATTCCTGTGTGAGAACGATGTCGACGCCGGCGTCCGCCAGCATGTACGCGATTCTCTCCTCCGGGTATTCCGGGGAGAGCGGTACGTAGCAGCCGCCGGCCCACAGAATTCCCCAGGTACCCGTCAACAGGTCGAGCGACGGCTCCATGAACACGCCGACCCGGCTGTCCCGGCCCACTCCGGCCCGTCGCAGGAGCGCTCCTACAAGGGAGCTGCGCTCCGTCAGCTGGGCGAAGGTCAGGCTGTGGTGCTCGTGGACCGCGGCGATCCGGTCCGGGGTGGCCTGTGCCTGCCGGCGCAACAGGTCGGGCAGGCCGAGGGCGGCACGACGAGAGCAGGATACGGTCTCTACGCTCATGGGGGGGATTCCTTTTTCCGCGTCTTGGGAGGATGGCGTCCGTTGTTCGGACAAGACGCCGCGTCGAACTAGGCGTTCTTTCCTGGTGCGGTACTCAGAATTGCTCGTCGGCCAGTGCGGTGGGCGACCTGTGCGGAATGCGAGCAGAACTTCTGCGGATCAAATCAGAATTCCAGTGGAAGTTCTGAGCGGGCGTCGCGCAGTTCGTCGAAAATTTACCACGAAGAACCGATGCGCGCTACATCCGTGCGATACCGAATGCTATCTCCCCAAGTCATTTCCCTGCGGATATCCGGGGAAATGAAAGGTGAAATGCGGGAGATGGTTCGTTTCTGTGGAGCGTTTTTCTGCCGAGCCGGTCCGATTTAGCCGATCTGGCGGTCGCGGCCCGCGGGCACGGCGACCGCGATCTGAACCAGCGTCAGCAGCAGGACGAAGGCGAGGGGCAGTCGCCAGCCGCCGCCGTGGTCGTAGAGGACGCCGACGACGAGGGGGCCGGGAATGGACAGGGCGTAGCCGAAACTCTGCACGAAGCCGGAGAGCCGGGCGACGGTGGCGCCGTCGCGGCCCCGCATGCCGATCATCGTCAGGGCCAGCGGGAAGGAACAGTTGGCGATGCCCAGGAGCACCGCCCAGAGCCAGGGTGCGGCGGCGGGATCGAACCACAGCCCGGCGAACCCGGCGAAGCCGCACGCGCCGATCGCGACGGCGAGCCCGCTCTGGTGCCGCAGCCGGCCGGCTACGGCCGACAGCGCGAGGGACAGTGGTACCCCCAGCAGGGACGATACGGAGAACAGCAGCCCAGCGGTGCCGGCGGACAGTCCCGCGTCCCGGAAGATCTGGGGCAGCCAGCCGATGATGATGTAGGCGGAACTCGCCTGAAGTCCGAAGTACGCGGTCAGCGCCCAGGCCGTCGGGTCACGGGTGAGCCGGCCGTCGGCGACGGCCGGTGGAGCGGCCGTGCCGCCGATGTGGCCCGCGGGCGGCTCCGTCCGGCGGCGCGCCAGGATCAGCCAGGGCGGTACGGCCAGCGCCGCCAGCACCGACCAGGCGCCCAGGCCGTACCGCCAGTCGCCGCCGAACGCCTGCGTCAGAGGCACCGTCAGCGCCGCGGCGGACGAGGCTCCGACGTTCAGCGCCATGGAGTACAGGCCGGTCATCGCGCCCACCCGGTCGGGGAAGCGCTGCTTGACGACCATCGGCAACAGCACGTTGGCCACGGCGATTCCGGCCAGCGACAGCGCCGTCAGGACGACGAACAGCACCGGATCGAAGGCGAACGGCCGCAGTACGAGTCCTATGGCGAGCACCGCACCGGCGACCGCGATGACTCCGCTCGCGCCGAAGCGCCGGGCCAGCAGGGGGGCCGTCGAGCCGACCACGGCGAAACACACCGCCGGGATGGAGGTCACGAGCCCGGTCACCGAACCGCTCATGTCGAGGCTGTCCCGGACTTCCTCCAGGACGGGGCCCAGGCTGGTGACCCCGGGGCGCAGATTGAGGGCGGCCAGGACCAGCGCCACCACGGCTGTGCGGCGCACCCCGCGCAGCGTGGTGCTGGGCGGGTCCGCGGCGGAACGGGGGGTGCTCTCGTCGACCTCATCCGTTGTCATAGACCCCATCATAGAGTCATCCCATGACTCTATGTCCAGTGATTCTCGTAGAGTCATGGGATGACTCTAGGTCTGTCGTAGGCTGTGCGGCATGAACATGGATCCCGTCCGCCGCCAAGCACTGGGCGACCAAGTGATCACCCGGCTTCGCGAGCAGATCACGTCAGGCGCCTGGCCTGTCGGCAGCCGCATCCCTACCGAGACCGAACTCGTCGAACAGCTCGGCGTCGCCCGCAACACCGTGCGCGAGGCCATCCGGGCCCTGGCGCACACCGGGCTCCTGGACATCCGCCACGGTTCCGGCTCCTACGTCCAGGCCACCAGTGAACTCGCCGGCATGATGCGCAACCGCTTCGAGAAGGCCAAGACGGAGGACATCGCCGACGTCCGCAGCGCCCTTGAGGTGCGGGCCGCCCGTCTCGCCTGCCAACGCCGCACGGAGGACGACCTGGAACGGCTCGACCACGCGCTCCGGCAGCGACAGGACGCGTGGGCCGCCGGTGACCGGGTCGCCTTCGTCAACGCCGACGTGGCCTTCCATCTGGCCGTCGTCACCGCGTCCCGGAACACCGTCCTCGCCGGACTCCACGCCGACCTGGGGGAGGTCATCCGCGACTCCCTCCTGGAGCACTTCGGTGACGCGTTGCGTTCCGAGCAGTTCCAGGACCACGCGACCCTCGTCGACGCCATCCGCGACCGCGACGCCGACCGCGCGGCCCGTGAAGCCGGCTCCTACATGGACTGAGGAAACGCGATCCGTCTGCACCGCGAGGCCGACGCGCGGGGGTGCTCCGATGGCCGCCCCCGCCCCCGGCACCGACGGTGGCTTTCGCCTCCGGGCTGCCACAGCGGTGTCGCGTGTCCGGAGCGGACGATGGAGGTGCCGTCGTCCTCGAAGAACGAACCGGTCGGGCGGCCGTCGGGCAACGTGGCGAGGCGGATCGCTGTGGCCGCGCCCTGCTCGGGAGTTCGGGGCGCCTGGAAACCGGTGAAGTCGGTCGCGACCAGGCCCGGGCAGGCGGCGTTGACCAGGATGTTCGTGCCGGCGAACTGCCGGGCGTACTGCACGGTGACGGCGTTGAGGAACGACTTCGTCGGCGAGTAGGCCGCCATGATGGGGCCGATCTCGATGTCCGGGTCCTGCCGGGTCAGGGAGGCGACGGAGAGGGCCGCGCGGCCCTCGACACGACCACCGCTGCCGCTCGCCGCGCCCGCCGCGCCGGTGGCGCCGACCATCCGGGCGGCCCCCGCGACCGCCTGGTGCTGGCAGTGAAGGCCGGCGCGTCCCACGAGTTGCTGTACAGGCTCCTCGACGCCTACGAGGCCGAGCCGGACGCCGCCGAGATCGACGTGCTGCCGAGCGGCACGTGCGAGCAGGAAGGGATGCTGCGCGACGGCCGCGCCGATGTGGCGCTCATGCACGCGCCGTTCAACTCCCTCACCGGGTTCGACAGCGAGGAACTGATGACCGAGGGGCAGATCGCCATCCTGCCCACCGGGCACCCCCTCGCCGCGCACAAGACTCTGTCCGTGGCCGATGTCAGCGACATCCCCGATCTTCCGCTCGCCCGCTGGTCCCGCCACGGCACCTACCCACCCGGCCCGGGCCCCGAGATCCACGACCAGACGCAACTGGCCCAGCTGATCGCCCTCGGACGCACCCTGGCCGTCTTCCCCGACTCCGCCCGCGCCTGGCTATGGGCCGAGCACACCGCCGTCCCCCTGACCGACGCACCCCCCGTCGTCACCCACATCGCCTGGCCCGCACACAGCCACTCCCTCCCACTCGCCGGACTGGTCCGCACAGCCGCACAGCTATGACCCGCTCCGGCAGCGCGAGACCACCCTTCGCTGTCAGTGCCCTTTGGCGCGATGCCGGTATGGATTTCGACCTTGTTGCCCCTGCCGGCGTCGGCCCACCGGCGCTACGGTCGTGGCAGGCGAGGCTCAGGTCCGGTGCGGCCCCTGTTCACCTGGTGGTGTCGAGCCATGTCTGCAGAAGGTCGCAGAGCGGGGCGAGCGCGTGGTCGAGGTCCGGGAGGAGGGCGGCGGACGGCGACGGTTCGGTGAGCCAGATCCGTAGCACGGCGAGGAACGCCGCCTGCGTGGCGCCGCCGATGCTCTGGGCCATCACACCGCTCTCGGGTATGCCGTGCCGGCGGGCGACGAACGCGGTGACGGCGGCCGCCCAGCTCAGCCAGTGCGCGGACTCCTCGGACCGCAGGTCGGGCGAGGTGTCGAGGAGCGCGAAGCGTTCCATCCACAGGCTGGAGTCCTCGATGGACAACGCGAGGTTCCTGACGACGCACGTGCGCACGGCGCGCATCGTCGGCTCCGCGGGGTCTGTGGCGTCGAGCAGGTCGGAGAGGCGCCGGGTGTGGATGTCGAAGGTGCCCCAGACGATCTCCGACTTCGTCCCCCAGTAGCGGAACACGCTTGTCCGGCTCACCCCGCTCGCCTTGGCGATCATCGGGATCGTGGTCGCCGCGTAGCCGTGGTCGAGGAAGAGACGGATCGCGACGCGCTCGATGTCCTCCCGGGACGACACCGCGGGCCGACCGGGGGACCGTCGCCGCGGCGGCGGTGGAGTCGCGTGCATGCCAGTCCTGTCCCCCGCCCCTGTCAGGGGGCGAGTACATTGTGATACCCAGTACCAGAATAGAAGGCGCACCCCGTGCGGTGCTGAGGGGACCGTACTCGACGGAGAGAGGAGCCCCGTGGAACGGAAGAACGAACGGAGCCCCGGCCGGCCACACCGCCGGCGGACTCGGCGTCGGCTGACCTCGCAGTAGGCCGGTGACCCACCACGGGCCTATGACGTACCACGGGACGGACCGCTCCCGCGCTCGGCGCGGCACGGTGCGGCGCCCACAGCAAGGGAAAGAGAGAGCTCAACCATGCAACTCGACGGCAAGCGCGTCATCGTGACCGGCGGCTCCCAGGGCATCGGCGAGTCCGCCGTGCGCGCCTTCGCGCGCGAGGGCGCGCGGGTGTGGTCGTTCGACCTCGCCCCGGACGCCGGTGAGCGCGTCGCGGCCGAGGCGACGACGGAAGGTCCCGGCACGGTCACGTTCCGTCGCGCCGACATCGCCGACAAGGACGCCGTCGACGCCGCGTTCGACGAGGCCGTCGGCGTGCTCGGCGGCCTCGACGTGCTGGTCAACGTGGCCGGCCTGCAGCGCAGCTCGCTCGCGGCCGAGATCACGGACGAGCTGTGGGAGACGGTCTTCCGGGTCAACGTGCTGGGTACGATCCACACCAACCAGGCGGCCTACCGGGCCATGCGGCCGGGCGGCACGGGCGCGATCGTCAACTTCGGCTCGATGTCCGGGTTCACCGGCGAGCTCACCAACGCCACCTACGGGGCGTCGAAGGCCGCCGTCCACACCTGGACGCGCACGGTGGCCCGCGAGTGGGGACCCGACGGGATACGGGTGAACGCGGTGCTCCCGTACGTCAACACCCCGATGTTCGACAAGTACCGCGGCTCACTCGGCCCGGAGGAACTCCAGGCGTACGACGCCGAGATCGCGAAGTCGATCCCGCTCGGCGGCAAGTTCGGCGATGCCGACACCGATCTCGCACCCGTGCTGGTGTTCCTCGCGAGCGACGCGTCGCACTTCATCACCGGGCAGCTCCTGCCCGTCGACGGCGGCCTGACCAGCGTCCGCTGACGATCACCACCGGCCCCGGCGGGCCCGCCACCGCCACCGCGATGCGCTCCCGCCCGGCCACCACGTATCACCAGAGGAAGAAGAAACACCCATGAGGGCATGGCAGTTCACCGGTGTGAACGAACCCCTGCAGCTCGTCGAGCTGCCCGAACCGACCCCGGCGGCAGGCGAGATCGTACTCGCCGTCAAAGCCGCGGGAATCTGTCACAGCGACGTCAGCTTCATCGACGGCACGATCACCTCGCTGCTCGGACACATTCCGATCGTGCTCGGCCACGAGACCGCCGGGATCGTCACCGCGGTCGGTGAGGGCGTCACCGGCTTCGCCGTCGGCGACCGGGTCGGTGTCCCGGCCACCACCGAGGGACCGGGCACCGCGGTCAACGGCGGATTCGCGGAGTACTGCGCGGTCGAGGCGCGGCTCGCCGTCCACGTGCCCGAGGCCGTTGGCTTCGAACAGGCCGCACCCGCCATGGACGCGGCGCGCACGGCCTACCGCGCCGTCGAGACATTCGGACACGTCGAGGCCGGGATGAACGTCGGCATCATCGGCTTCGGCGGCCTCGGCTCGCTCGGCGCGCAGATCGCGAAGGCCGTCGGCGCCACCGTGTACGTGGCCGAGGTGAACGAGTCCGCCTGGGAGCGGGTCAGGGAACTCGGGGTCGGAGGCGTCTCCGCCGACATCCGTGACTTCGAGGACACCGGACTCGACGTCGTCATCGACTTCGCCGGGTTCGGTACGACCACCGCCTCCGCCGTCGACGCCGTCAAGCACGGTGGTCGGATCGTGCAGATCGGCCTGGCCCGTGAGACGGCCACGATCTCCATGCAGAAGATCACGATGAAGGAGATCACCCTCGTCGGGGCGTCCAACGGAGAGAAGTCCGAGGCGGAGGCCGTTCTCGGCCTCATCGCCACCGGCGGGCTGCGCTCCCACACCGTACCGATCTCGTTCGACCAGATCCCCGAGTACATCACCAAGCTCACGACCGGCGAGCTGCCCGGCCGCGCCGTCGCCCTGTTGTAATGCCTGCCGCCGCCTGACCTGGGAAGCATCAGGTCAGGCGGGAACGCGGTGCGAATGGCGCGCAGGTCAGGCGGTCCGCGACAGTGCGGTGGGGGAGGCCGGCGAGGGTGGCTGCGGCGCGCTGCCCTCACAGCCGATGGAACACCGTGAGGGCGTGCGCGATTCGGGCCGCTTCAACGAGGATCCGCTCCGGGTGATCGTTCTGACCCCTGGTACAGCATCCGGTGCAGCGCCAGGGGGCAGAACCTCGAACGTATTCCCCGTAGCGCACACCCTCGCCGGGAGTCCTGGGGAAACGATCAGCGTCTCGTGGCGACGTGCCGCCGTATCTCCACGGACCGGGAGCCCCGGCGGCGCGGCGCGAGGTGGTGCGAGGGCCGGGTCTAGGGCGTGTCTCGAAAGTCCCGCCTGGCCCGCGACGCCTGGCACGCACGCTCGCCGCGTTGTCGGAGTCGTCCACGTACGTCCGGGCCGTTGAGGGTGCCGGTCCTCCGCCTTGCGATCGCGCTCGGCATCCAAGGGAGGATTCAGTGTGCCGAGACGGAGCGAGCGGAGCGAGTGCAGTGCACCGGACGCCGCAGGCCCCGCCCTACGTGCGGACGGCGCTACTTTCGAAACACGCCCTAGAAGTCGGCCATCCAGCTGGCGGGGTCGATGAGGGCGGCAGCCGCGGGCGCGGTGCCGTTGTGGGAGCCAACGGTGTTGTCGCGGCCCGCGTTGAAGTTGTCGTCACCGGCGTACTGCACGTTCTTGCTGCCGACGATGTAGACGTTCGTGTCCGCGCCGACGGCGAGCGCCGGGGTGGCCACGGAGGCCAGGGCCGCGGCGGCGAACACGGTGAGGGTGGCCAGGGCGGGGCTGCGCAGGGATCGCTTCATGACGGTGCCTTCCGGAAGGAGCCAGGGGTTACGACGCAGAAGGTAGGGGCTGCCGGCGTGCGGCGCGCTCCGACACACAGGCGTCGGACGTCGATGGCGCCGTTCGGCGCAGACACCTCGCTCGTCTCGGTACGGTCGGCCTCGGCCGGGCCCAGGTTCGTCCGAGGTTCTGGCCGTCGCGGGGGAGCCGCCCGGGTTCTCGGCCCAGCCGGGCGGCTTCTCCCGTACCCCGGTGGCAGCACTCGTACGTCCGGGGCTGGGGCGGCAGGGAGGGGCAGCTGGTCGTCTCCAGCGCGACAGCGGGCCGTGCGGGCGATCTCGGGGCCCGGGAGAATCGCGGCAGTCACCTCGCCGGCCGCGAATCCGCTCGCCCGTGCTGTGACGACCCGGCGCCCCCGCCCCGGGGAGGTGACATCGCCCCCGCCGCATGCGGCGAAGGCCGGGCGACGCCGGGTGAGGGCTATCGCCGCGCGCTCGCCGCACGGTGGAGAAGGGGGCAGGTCCGCACGTGTTCCGCGCCGATCGGCACAAGGCGCGGCTGTGCAGCGTCGGGCAGAACGTTCTCACCTGGACACTCCCGCACCGCCGCTGGACACACCGTTGGGCGCGTAGTGGCTGGTTTCGGTCGCCGTGTGCGGTCTCTTCCGCACGTCACACCGTGCCCTGTCGGTCGACGACCATGACGTCGGTGGTGGCGGCGCGCAGGGCGGCCCACTGCAGGACGGCGAAACCGGCGACGGTCAGCGCCTGCAGGGGGATCCAGACGGCGCCGGCCGTGGTCGGTTCGAACCAGAGGGTCAGCGCGGCGATGCTGAGGACGGCCCACAGCAGATTCGCGTCGACGACGGCCTTCACGGGCGGATGGGGAGGCTGCTGACGGGTGGCGAGACAGCCGACTCCGGCACCGAACAGAGCGAGAAATACGCCGAGTCCGGCCAGAAGGGTGTCGTCGATCCCGAGCAGCCGGCCGAGCGGTCCGGACGCCGTGACGTACGCCAGTCCGTTGACACCGGTGACGAGGGCGTCGAGAGCGAGGAACCGGCGCAGCATCGTCCGCGGTTCAGTGGTGCGGGAGATACCGGCGAGCAGAGTTGCGGACATGGCGAATCGGCCTCCATCGAGGTCATACGGGCTGGTCGAGGAAACCGGTGCTCGGACGGAGTGCGTCGCCCGAGCTCCGGTACCGCAAGGGTGCCGAGTCGAGCGGGAGGCGTCGATTACGTGCGAGGTAATGGAGGCAGAGGGGTGGCCGTCCCGGCCGCGGCCCCGCCCCCGATCCCGGAAGCAGCTCGGCGGACCGTCACCTCGGCCGTTCTGCGTCCGGGAGTTCGGGGGAGGGACAGGTGTCCGCGGTGTGAGTGACGACACCGCCGTCACCAGGTCAACCATGCCCAGGCCGACCACGGCCGGCAAGCCCGCGCGCACGTCGGGGACACCGGCCCGGTCGCGCCGGCGCTCCGCCACATCGACCGGACGGCGCACGACCGCGCTGTGGGTGAGGGACCGGTTGGACGGGCTGTGGTGTGACGAGGACTTCGGCGACTGGTACCCGCACGACGGGCCGGCCTCTCGCCCGCCCGGTCGGCCACCGTCTGTGTGGTGCGGTTCCCGCCTGGCCTGTCGGACGGGCAGGCGGCCGAGGCGGTGCGGTGCCGCATCGGTTCCAAGAACTCGTCGGCACCGTCCCGCACCTGTTGGCCGGTCTGGTCGAGGGGGAGTGGGGACGCCGCTACGGCCGCCCGGTCCGCCTGGGCAAGAACCCCGCCCGGCCCGCCACGACCGCTCCCGCGCGAAGGCCGCCATCGCGAACCGTAACCCATGAGCACACACGCGTCCCAGTGCCATGACAGGCAGCGCGACGGTCACGCGGTCGTGCCTCCCGGTCAGGCGGAGGACAGCTGTTCTGCTATCTCTTTGATCCAAGCGGCGCTCTTCGCCGGGTCGTTGAGGGAATTCGCCCACTCGTCCGGGGGCAGCCGGTGGTTGGTGGGGCCTGCTTTGAGCGCGACGAGAAGCGCTCTGGCCGAGTCCCGCATCTCGGCCTTCGTGCTGCCGCTCCCGCCGATGTCCGCGCCCGCGGCCAATCCGTAGATTTTACGCGCCATGGCCTGGCGTTCCCCGTTCTCCACCTTCTTCCAGAACTTCAGGGCCTCCTTCAGCGCGTCCTCGCGGGAGGCGGGCTCCTTCGGGGTGTCGTCCGCCGCCCAGCGTTCGGGGTGGCGGGCCCCGTCGTAGCGCTTCATGCCGGCGCGGCCCGCCTTGTAGGCGGTGACGCCGAGGATGAGGCCGGCCGCACCCGCGGCGAGGCCCCAGCCGACCGGGTTGCTCGCGAGTCCGGCTCCTCCCGCTGTGGCGGCGACCGCCGTCACGATGCCGCCCGCGGCCTTGGTGGACTCGCCCACGGCGGTGAGCGCCTGCTTGCCCATCTTGTTGCGCTGCTTGCCGAGTGCGTACGTGTGCACCGTGTCCATCGTGTTCACGTCCTCGGCGCGCCGGAAGTTCGTGGCCGCGTCGCGGGCGGCGCCCATCGCCTCCCAGGCCGCGTCGATGGCCTCGGAAACACGCTCCAGCCGGTCATCGCCCTCGTTGCCCCAGTGGGCGTCCAGCGCGACATACGCCTCGGCCGCGGCCCATTCGGCATCCTGCCGCGCCTGGTTCAGCTGGCCCAGCGCCTCCTCGCCGACGCGATCGGACTTCCCGAGCCCCTTCAGGGCACGGTATTTGCGGGCCGTCAGACCGAAACGGCCCGCCGCGCGGGCGCCCTTCGCCGCGCCGACAACACTGGAGCCGATGCCGCTCGCCTCGGACACTGTCGCGGCGTTCGCCACCTTCTGGGCTTTCGTCAACTCCTTGGCGATACCGAGGGCGTAGTTTCCCGCACTGGCGGCGCCGACGACCGCGTCGGCCGTTTTGGAGTTGGCCTTCTTGTCCGCTCCGTGGAAGGCGGCCCCGTCCTTGTGCTTCTTGGCGTCCTTCTTGGCCTTGGCCGCCTCCATGCCACTGAGCAGGGCGCCGGCGGACTCCGTGACGATGTTCTCCGACGCGGCCGCGGTCCCCGAGGAAGCGGCGGAGTGCTTGAGTCCCTCATTGGCGGTGGCGGCCGCTTGCTGGGAGAAGCCCGCGTTGGCGGGGACATGGACGCCCTTGACGAAGGTGTCGATGACCTCGAGATTCTTCTTGAGCTTGTCGAGGACCGCGGCGATCCGGTCGCGATAACTCTTCGATCCGGTGGACGTGTTGCCGTTCTCCGGCGCCTTTCCTTTCGCCGTGCCCCTGGCGCGCTGCACCGCGGCGGTCGCGGCTCGGTTGCCGGCGCTGGACTGGATTTCGAGGAGGGCGCGCTCCGCCGAGTTTTCGGACGGGCTCCCGGACCGACTCCGGTCCCGGCGCTGCCGGGCCGGCGTCAGGCCGGCCGCGGACTGCCGAGTTGAGGTGCGGTAGACCGGGGTGCTCATGGACGTACCTCTCCTCTGCCGGACCAAGGCGAGTGGAAAGTATCCAGGCAGGGCTAACAGAAGGGGTGCGGCGGGAAAATTCTTCGCGGACGGCGCGGAACGAGTTGTGGCGGATCGATGGGGAGAGCAGCTCATGCTTCCCTCACCGAGTCCAGCTGAGCGAACTCGCCCGAGAGGCAAGACCTTTGCCACGACGCCGCACGACAGGGCTCAACCGATGAGCGCCTCGGTGATCTGCCTGGTGGTCTGCGTGGCAACCCGAGAGTTGACGGCAGCGTAGGAGATGTAGGCGTTCAGGCCGGTCGCCAGGGCCCAGGGCGTGTTTCGAAAGTCCCGCCTGGCCCGCGACGCCTGGCACGCACGCTCGCTGCGTTGTCGGAGTCGTCCGAGTACGTCCGGGCCATCGAGGGTGCCGATCCTCCGCCTTGCGATCGCGCTCGGCATCCCAAGGGCAATTCAGTGCGCCGAGACGGAGCGAGCGGAGCGAGTGCAGTGCACCAGACGCCGCAGGCCCGCCCTACGGGCGGACGGCGCTACTGTCGAAACACGCCCTTGCCGCGACCCCGCAGCCACCGTGGCGTCGTCCACACCGAGCACGACACGGAAGGCATCCCTGCTCGCGGCCGACATCAGGGTGAAGGCAATCGTCAGATCGCAGGCCGGGTCGCCGATTCCGAGCTCGCCGAAGTCGATGACCGCGCTGAGGCGGCCACTGACAGTCAGCAGGTTGCCGGTGTGGAAGTCGCCATGGAGCCAGACCGGCGGGTGATCCCGCCCAGGAGCGTTCACCGCCGCGTCCCACAACTCGGTCATCGACGCGCCGTCGAACGCCCCGCCGGCCGTCTCGATGGCGGCCCGCGTGGCACGTTCCCGGTCGGCCAGCCGCCGGCCGGCGAGGTCATGGCGGGTGCCCCCGTCCGGAACGCGCTCGGGCGCGAACTGCTGAAGGGCGATCAGGAACTTCGCCAGTTCTACGGCGGCTTCGGACGAATCTGCCAGCGCCTCAACGGTCGCCACTTCGCGGTCCAGCCAGCGGGACACCGCCCATGGCCATGGATGGCCGAAGCCGGGTCCTCCCACCACCACCGGTACCGGGATGGCCAGGGGCAGGTGCGGGGCAAGCCGGGGCAGCCACTCAAACTCTTTTCCGGCCTGCCCGGCTGCCCCTCCGTGGCGGGGCAGCCGGACGGACAGCTCGTCCCCCAGCCGGTAGATCACATGGTCCGAACCGGCCGGATCGAGCAGTCCCAGAGGCAGATCGGCCCACTGCGGGAACTGCTTGTCGACCAGGCGCCTGACCAGTACGGCATCGATCGTGGGGCGGGCATCCGGGATCTTCCCCGTCACCAACGGCAACTCCTGAGGTCGGCCCGCTCCATGCGGCAGGCAGCCGGAGCCATCACAGTGCACCGCGCCCTCGTCTGGCGGCCGAATTCCCCGACCCACCGGGCGTGGGGAGCTGAACGACAAGCTCAGCAACCGCTGCGCGAGATGGAGTTCGTCGGGAGCGCGGTCGCTGGGGGTGCGGACACCCGCTCGATGCCCCGAATCATCGCGAGCGAGGCGCCCGAGACCCATGAGGGGACCGCCCGCGTCATACGGCGGGCACAGAGCGGGTAGCGGTGCGGTACGCGGTGTGCGTGCGGGCGGAAGCCGTGTGAGCTCCTCGGGGCGATTGCTCGCACCGTACCCGCGCGGGCGGACCTCGGTGACGGGACGCAGGCGGCGCACCGGGACGGTTCAGCGCACGATGCCGAGGAGATCGTGCAGGCCGTCGATTCGCCAGTCGGCCTCAGCGGCCTCCGGCGCGTCGGCCCAGAGATGCCCCCACGGGCCGCGGCGCAGATGGACGGTCAGCAGGCCCGCCTGCTTCGCCGGGCCGATGTCGTTCGCCGGCCGGGAGCGAAAACGTCACCGAGTCGCAGCTACGGAGCATCGCAACCGAAGGAGGGGTACTTCACCAACAAGGCCGGCTGGTCGAGTTCACGAGGCGGGGTGGCGGTCGAGCGGGCGGCCTGTGATCCGTCCGGATTACGGCTCGGGGGTGAGCCGTAGTCCGGTGACGGTCAGGGTTCCGGCGGGGATGACGTAGCAAACGATCACTCGCAACACGAACGGCTTCACGCCGGTCCGGTCGGCTCAGGAGCAACTTGTCGCCGAGTGCAGCGAAGCCGGCTGCGAGGTCGGGCGGGGGGCGGCCTCGCAGGAAAGGCCGCAGGACGGATTTCTGCTCAGGCCTGCGACGCGTACCGCTCCGCCGCAGGCCTGACCCTTCATCCGCTGGGTACCGCGAGGCGGGAACAGGCGCGGAGCTGTCTGCGTGACGGCCCGTTCACGAGTCTGTCGGCGCTGCCTGCTGCACGACCTCGAAGGACCACAGGGTGGAACCGCTCGCGGCCGGCTTGGGCCGTTCACCGCTGTCCGCGCCACCGCCCTGGTGAGCCGCTTTCATGGGGCCTTCCATCCAGGCCTGGAAGGACTCCTCGTCCTGCCACCGCGTGTAGACGAGGTAGTTGTCGGTGCCTTCCACGGGTCGCAGGAGTTCGAACCACTCGAACCCGTCGGAGTTCTCGACGGCATGGGCACGGGAGGCGAAGCGCTTCTCCAGCGTCTCGCGCTGCTCGGAGGGGACAGTCAGTACGTTGATCTTGACTACGCTCATGGACCCCATCCTGCCGCACGGCGGGCGGCAGGCGAGGAGCGGCTCGTGCATGCCGCGGTTTCGCGGTCTGAAATCCGCACCGGCTCCGGGCACGTGACAGGCCCCGCGATTTCGTGTCGGCCGTTGGCGTTGGCGGAGGGCCGGCCAGGATCGGCCTGGTCCGTGGCTTGCCAGGTCCCCTGGCCAGGGCGCGGCTTCAGGGAATGAGGACGACCTTGCCCCGGACGGTGCGCGACTCGGCCAGCTTCATCGCCTCGCTGACCTCCGTGAGGGGGAAGCGGGCGCCGATCTCGGCGGTCAGGACCCCGTCGTCGAGCAGGCCGAGGACCGTGCTCATGTCCTGGTGCAGGCGGGCGCGGAAGCGGGCCGGGCGCAGCCGCTTGCCGCCCCAGACGTCGTAGAAGGCGGTGCGGCGCCCCTTGTTGGGGAGCACGGTCCACAGGGTCAGGCGGGCCAGGTGGGAGAGGAACTGAGGCACCAGGGCCCCGGTGCCCTGCGCCGCGGCGGAGATGGCGTAGCTGACCAGGGTCCCGCCGGGCGCCAGGAGCTGCCAGGAGCGGCGCAGGGTGGCCCCACCGATGTTGTCGAACACCGCGTCCACGCCGCCCGGCGCGAGTTCCCGCACCCGGGCGGTCAGGGCGTCGGGGTCGGCGTAGTCGACCGGCTCGACGCCGAGGGCGCGCAGGGCTTCGTGGTGTCGCGGTGAGGCGGCGCCGATCACCCTCACCCCTGCGTGCCGGGCGAGCTGGGCGAGAACGGTGCCGACGCCGCCGTTGGCGCCGTGCACCAGGACGGTCTGGCCGCGGCGGACCTGGGCCTTGCGGTGCAGCATCCCCCACGCGGTCAGCCCGTTGACGACGACGGTCTCGGCCTCGGCCGGCCCCACCCCGGCCGGTACGGGGACCAGCATGTCGGCGGACAGCACCGCGTGGGTGGTCCAGCCGCCGGTCTTGGTGAGCGCGGCCACGCGCTTTCCGAGGAGTGCTGCGTCGACGCCCGGCCCCACGGCGGCGACCGTGCCCACGAGGTCGTAGCCGGGTACGAAGGGGAACTTCGGCTGGCCCGGGTAGCGCCCTCGTCGCATGCCCTGCTCGGCGAAGGAGACCCCGCTCGCCTCCACGCGGACCAGTACCTGCCCTGCGGTGGGGTTCGGGACAGGCCGCCGACGGGTGATCAGGCCGTCGGGCTCGACGAGTCCCGGCAGCACGATCTCGGTGGCGGTCTCCGTGCTCGCGGTCTCCGAACGCGACTGCATCTGACTGTTCATGGCCCACGTCCCTTGTTCCGCCTGAGCGGTCCGCTTGTTCTGCTGTTCCGCCGAGCATCTTGTAGATGCCATCAGCAAAGTTAATAGCCATCACAGTATGGATGCCTCGTTATGATGTCAAGGCGATTACAAAGCGAATGGGTGATGCGGGTGGCGGCAGGGGCGGTCGGGCCAACCCGGCGCGAGCAGCGGCGCGAACAGACGCTGCGGGAGATCAAGGACCTGGCGATGGAGCAGATCGCCACCGGGGGCCCGGAGGCGGTCTCCCTCAACGGCATCGCGCGGACCATGGCCATGTCCCCGGCAGCCATCTACCGGTACTTCGACAACCGTGACGCGCTGCTGGCCGACCTTGTCGTGGAGGCCTACGGCTCCCTTGCCGATGCCGTCGAAGCCGCCGGCCGGCGCCCCGGGGCGCCGACGCGCCGGCTCACCGCGGTGGCCACGGCCTTCCGGACCTGGGCCCTGGAGCACCCGAACCCCTACCGGCTGATCTTCCAGACCACCAGCGGATCGGGCCAGGACCTCGCCCCCGAGCGCACGATCCCGGCCGCCTCACGCACCATGACCGCCCTGCTGGAAGCCCTGCTCCCCCTCGTGGACACCGCGGCCGGCAGCGACGATCCGGACGGGTTCGATCCCGCGCTACGTGAGCAGGTCCTCGCGTGGTCCGGGCGGCTCGCCATGCCGGACCTGCCGGTGCGGGTCCTGGCCCTGGGACTGCTGTGCTGGACCCGGCTGCACGGAGTGATCAGCCTGGAACTCGGCCACCACCTGGCCTCCACCGGAATCGACCCCGGCCTGCTGTACCAGGCGGAGATCGACACACTCATCCACCACTCCGTCCACCCTCGATCACCGACGGGTTGACCTGACGCCGTGACGTCTCCGTGTGAGTGTCCGTCGGCGCGGTCCGACGCGTCCGTACCCCCGTTCTGCCCAAGCGGTGAGGACCCGCGCGAGCGCGGCCGGTGGAAGGCGTCGGCGGTCGACGACAGCCACGCACGGGCCCTCAAGTACCTCGCCGACGAACGAGCCGGCCGCGTCCAGGGCTTGCCTCAAAGCCAGTTGCCCTGTCGCGCCCCTTGCCCGGCCCTGCCTGGCGGCCCGGCCGGGCAGGGGGCCGAAAACGCGTCGCCCCTGCTCGCCTCGCCAGGTACGGTCGACGGATTGTTCTCACTGCGGGAGCCCACGGGATTCGCGCGCGGTCACCCTGGCAGATCCCCGACCGAGAGTGGGTTTCGTCAATGGCATGCCGCATCAGTGAGCTCGTGCTCAAATGCCACGACCCCGAGGCGCTCGCGCGGTTCTGGTGCGAGGTTCTGGACTTCACGGTCCTCGATCGCGAGACGGAGGGCTGCGTCGAGATAGGGCCGCGCGAAGGGTTCGGCGGCGCGCAGCCGACGATCTTCCTCATCCGCAACGACGAGCCGAGGAACGGGAATCTCCGGCTGCACATCGACGTCAATGCCACCGACCGCGATCAGGACGCCGAGCTCGAACGCCTGCTGGCCGCCGGGGCGGAACTCGTCGACATCGGTCAGCCGGGGGAGGCGTCCTGGCACGTCCTTGCCGATCCCGAAGGCAATGAGTTCTGTCTGCTCAAGAGCCGCCTTGCCGCACTCTGACCGCACGCGTCGGCAATGTGGGCCCGCGGCGGCAAAAAGCCGTCGCGACGCCCCGTACAGGGCTGGTAGTAATCGATGATGTCGACTGACGCCCTTGAACCGATGGAACATCTCTTCGTCGAACGAGCCTGCGAGAGGCTGATCGTCGAGTTCGTACGCCGCCTTGACCTGGGAGACCCGAGCAGTGTCGCGGACCTCTTCACGCCTGACGGGGTGTGGGAGTGGCCTCACGGAGACCGCAGAGTGGAGGGGCGTGAGGCGCTTCGCAGTTACTTCGGTTCGCGACCCCAGGACCGGCTGTCACGCCGTATGTCCACGAACATCCTGGTCACGGTGGATTCTGCGTCGGCGGCCACTGCCACCTCATACTTCGCCACTTACCGGGTCGACGGCCATACCGGCGGCATGGTGCCCCCGAGGCATCCCGCGAACGTGGGCCACTACGAGGACACGTTCCGGAAGGTCGAGGGCACCTGGCTCCTCGCCGGCCGAGTCACCCACCTGCCCTTCGGCGGGGACACGGAGCGTCTGAGCCACCCCGACCGGTCCTGACCGCGGGGCCCAACCCGGCCACGTCCACCCGCCGCCGTCGCGCCACCCGCCGCCGTCGCGCCGGCCGGCGGCTTCACCGCGAACCCACGGATCCAACTTCGCGAGGCCCCGCGACAGAGGCTCGGGCTCCCGCCCGAGAAGCCTTCAGTCGCTGCTCCGGTTGATTTCCATCCGTCGTAGTGACGGCACGAGCAACGGCATGAGCATCGCCGCCGCCGCCACCCCGCCGCCGGTGACGGCGACCGCCGCCGTCCCGAACGCCGCAGCGAGGATCGGCACGGACAGTTGGCCGACGGGGATGGACGAGAAGGACAAGCATTCGTCGTAGGCGCCGACCCGGGAGAGCAGCCGTTCCGGGACATGCGTGTAATTCACGGTCTCCCACACGACGGTGAAGAATTCGCCGACCACTCCCGACACGAACGCGGCCACGGCCAGCCAGACCATGTGCGCACCGGTGCCGAGGAGGATCATCGGGACGGCGGCCAAGGCCATCGAGGCCAGGGCAGGCACCATCGGTCGCCGCATGGTCAGCTTCACCATGATCACGCTGGCCAGCAGCGCCCCGACGCCGCGGGAGCTCAGTACCAGGCCCCAGCCCTCGGCACCGATGGTGTCGTTCGCGATCACCGGGCCGAGGATCTGCCAGATGCCCACATTGGCGGCGTTGAAGACGGCGAAGGCCAGCGTGACCGTCCAGATCCACGGCTTGGAGCTGAAGTAGTCCCAGCCCTGCCGCAGTTCGTCGAGCATCGTCGGGCCGCCCTCGGCGCGCGGCTCAAGGCTGGGCAGGGAGATCCGGGAGAAGAACGCAGCCGCCAGGAGGAAGGCCGCGGCGTCGGCGGCGATCGCCCAGCCGCCTCCGACGGAGACGGTCAGCAGGCCGGCGGCGGTCGGGCCGAGGATCCGAGTGGTGTTCTTGACGGAGGCCAGCAGGGAACTGGCCTTCTGGAAACCACGCCCCGCCACCAGATTCGGGACGATGCCGCGCAGCGCGGGCGTGGTCAGTCCCTGGAAGGTGCCGTTGAGGGCGGACAGTGGAAGCAGCAGCGCCGGGTTCTGGTGGGTGAGGAGGAGAACCGCCACGGCGGCCTGGCTGAGGCCGGCGCCCAGGCTGGTGAGGCGCAGCACGGTGTCGCGGCGGTAGCGGTCGGCGATGCCGCCGCCGAGGATCATCGTGGCGATCATGGGGACCATCGAGGCGGCGGCGACCGCGGACAGCCAGGTGGCGCTGTCGGTGACCTCCAGGACGCCGAAGGCCAGGGCGACGGGCGACATGGCGTTGCCGGCCATGGAGATCGAGCGGCCGGCGAAGAACCACCGGAAGGCGGGGGAACGGAAGGGGTGTTCAGCCGCGAGGCCGGTGCCGGATACCGGCGTTCCGGCGTTTTCGGACGGCTCGGTCTCCCGGCCTTCGGTCGCATCTGTCTCGGGCACGAGGGGCCACACTGCCAGCGCGTACCGGATGCATCAAGTGGTTTCCGGAGAGCGGCCGAATCACCTGCCGGCCGCGGTCCCCGCGAGCACCGGACCGTGTCCAGTACGATGCCGGCCCGAACGGTCCGTGCGGCAGCGCCTCCGCCGTGCGACACCATGGGCCGGGCGGATCGGCCGATTCCGTCGCGCCGTGCCCGCCGCGCCACCGAGGCTCTCCATCGACAACTTGGTAGGGTACGCGGGCTCATTGCTCGGAGAGTTGTAGCAGCGCTCAGGAGAGAGAGGGGGCAGGCGACGATGCAGGCGTCAGAGCTACCGCGCGCGGTGGCCGCGGCCATGGCGACCGCCTCATCACTTGGCCTGACGGCCAACGACGTGATGGTTCTTCAGGACTCGAACAAGCTCACTCTGCGTCTGCTGCCGTGTGACGTCCTGGCCCGGGTGGCACCTGTAGCGCATCAGGTCGCACAGTTCGAAGTCGACCTCGCTCAGCGGCTCGGCGAATCCGGTTGCCCTGTGGCTTCTCTTGAGCCTGGAGTGGAGCCACGCGTCCATGAGCATGATGGCTTCGTGGTCACGCTATGGACCTACTACGAATCCGTGCCCCCCGGAGAGATCTCACCAGCCGACTACGCCAATGCGCTGGAGCGGCTGCATGCGGGCATGCGCGAGCTCGACGTCCCGGCGCCGCATTTCACGGATCGGGTCGAGCAGGCTCAGCAACTCGTGGCGAACCGCGACCGCACTCCGGCGCTCGCCGACGCGGACCGGGAACTGCTCGGCGACACGTTGCGAAGGCTGAGAGGAACGATCGGCGAGCGCGGCGGCGTCGAGCAACTGCTGCACGGCGAGCCGCATCCGGGCAACGTGCTCACCACGGAGAACGGGTTGCTGTTCATAGACCTTGAGACGTGTTGCCGTGGGCCCGTCGAATTCGACCTCGCCCATGCCCCCGAAGAAGTCAGTGAGCACTATCCGGGTGTCGATCAAGACTTGCTGCGCCAGTGCCGGGTCCTCGTGCTGGCGATGATCACAACGTGGCGCTGGGATCGAGGAGACCAACTCCCGAACGGACGACAACTGGCCACAGAGTGGCTCAGCCAGATCCGAACAGCGGTCGATCGCGACGGCTTCGACACCCATGGCTGATCGCGGACCTTCGAGGTCGTAGCCGGCCGGCTGCTGATGCCGGAATCCACCGTGACCCTGGCCTTGGCCGGTCGTGGGTGACATCCAGTGGCACGTGCCGACGGCTCGATTGCCGATGCGGACCGCGTCGCGACAAGGTGGACGGTGCCCGGCCTGCGCCTGACGTGCCGCCCCTACGACACGGAGGAGCGCGTGATGGGCGGGCCGGTCACTCGATCTTCGCGCTGCCGCAGGTGAAGGTCGTTTCCTGGAGGAGCTCCGGCGTGACGCGCACACCGGTCAGATGCTCGGCCGGCGCGAACGCCGCTTCTGCCGCAAGATTCTCCGCCGTGTCAGAGGTCTCCTCCCAGAACTGGAAGCCGAGGTGACGCATGGGCTCCAGGAGTTCGTCCGGGGACGTTCCCCATCGGCTGTCGGGGAATCCCGGCTCGAACGTCAGACGATTCGTCCCGTCCTCGGCCCAGAGGAACGAGCCGACGCCGTTGATGTTGACGAAGTGCGAGACCCTCTCCAGGTGGTCGAAGGCTGCTTCGACCACCTCCTCGACCCCGGTCCGAGGCGCTTCCTCACGTCCTCCGAGGCGGCGCAGGACCTCGGCAGGCGGCAGGCCGTGCACCAAGGTGAAGCAGTACGCCTGCCCGAGCTCGGGGTAGCTGTCCCTGAACCACACATAGTCAGCAGCGGTCGTAGTCGTCGTCATGCCGAAATCTTCGACGATGCCACTGACATCAGCAGCCGAACGCCTGTGGTGACTTCCGCGCCGCCACGGACAAGGACCGGGCCGGCCGGGCAGGGCACCGGCCGCACCTGTACGAGCGTGCTCTCCGGCCTCGGGGCCCCGCCGGAGAGCCGAGGCCGGTTCCCCACGCAGAGGCCGGGCATGAACGCGGACGGGTATCGGTCGCCGCGCGCCGTGCCCGGTGGCACCGCCTCCTCGACCTCGGTGAGGTCGTCCGCGGTGAGGTTCAGCTCCATCGCGGGCAGCGCCTCGGCCGGCCGCTCGCGGGCGCGGCCCCGACCAGCGGCACGATGTCCTCGCCCTGGCCCGGCGGGCCGTCCCGGAGCACGGGCGCGGAAACGTACCGCTCGCTGACCCTCTCCCCGTTGTGACCGTGTGCCGCCACGCCCGCCCCGGATCCCGGACGCGGCGGCACACGAGTGTCACGTCAGTCGCTCGTCGTCACCTTCACCTCGTCGACCACCAACTGCTGGGGGAAGGAGGTCGATCCGTCGGGGTCGCCCGGCCAGTAGCCGCCGACCGCGAGGTTGAGGATGAGGAAGAACGGCTTGTCGAAGACCCACCGGTTGCCGCCCAGGTCGGCCGGGGTACGGGTCTGGTAGACGGTGCCGTCGACGGACCAGGTGATCTTCTCCGGCGCCCAGTCCACCGCGAAGGTGTGGAAGTCATCGGCGAACGCCTGCCCGTCGGGCAGCGAGTACGAGGAGCCGATACCGCCCGAACCGGAGTAGCCGGGGCCGTGGAGAGTGCCATGGACCGTTGACGGCTCGAAGCCGACATTCTCCATGACGTCGATCTCACCGGAGTCGGGCCAGCCGACCTCCCCGATGTCCTGGCCGAGCATCCAGAAGGCGGGCCAGATGCCCTGGCCGCGCGGTAGCTTCATCCGGGCCTCGACCTGCCCGTAGGTGGCGGTGAACTTGCCCGAGGTGTTGAGACGCGTCGAGGTGTACTCGCATGTTCCGTACCAGCACTGGTAGTTGGCCGGGTTCTCGCGACGGGCCTCGATCACCAGGTGACCCTGGCCGTCGAGCCGAGCGTTGTCGGTTCCCGGTGTGTAGTACTGCCGCTCGTGGTTGCTGACGTTGTCGCCGGTCTCGGTCTGCCACTTGGCCGGGTCGACCCCGGACCCGGCGGCGCCGTCGAAGGTGTCGGAGAAGGTGACGGCGGCTGCCGCCGGCCGGGGGGCCGCGTGGGTGGGGGCCACGGCGGCGGTCGCGACGAGCGCGACGGAGAGGGTGGTGAACAGACAGCCGCGCAGCAGCGTCGAGGATTTCATGTCTCGGCCTTCCGTGGGGGGAATGGTCCCTTCCGTTTCTAGGAAGGGAACGTGGTCCGCGTCAAGAGGCAGGTACAGACCTTCTGTTTCCCCGTCGGCTCTCCTGGACGCACCACTCATTCATCTCGCTTCTCCCCGTGGCGTCCGGCGCGGCCCGTCGCCCGGGTCTCCGAGGCGGTTGTCAGTGGTGGCGCATACGGTTCGATCAGTGGGACCGGCCGGGCAGGCGGCGGGTCCGTCCTGGGGAGGGAACTGCCATGTCAACCGGATCCGCCACGACGTATCTGGAGCTGTCGATGGACGGCGAGGGCGCTCACAAGTTTTACGAAGTTGCCGTGGACGGGGCGGTGGTGACGGTGCGCTACGGGCGCATCGGCGCGGGCGGACAGACCCAGACGACGACCTTCCCCACGGCGGAGAAGGCCCGGTCCGCCGCAGCGAAGAAGGTGGGCGAGAAGATCCGCAAGGGATACGCCCCGGCGGTTCAGGGACAGCGCGCCGCACGTGCGGTGACCCGACGCCAGGTGATCTCGGCGCCGTCCACCGCGCGCGCCGCGGCCCCCGTGCTGTGGCGGTTCCGTACCGGCTCCTCGGCGTTCGGCATCCATGTCGACGCAGAGCACTGCTGGGTCGGTAACCAGGCGGGCGACGTGTACACCCTGGACCATGAGGGCAACACACTCGCCCGGTTCAATCTGCCGGACGGCGTGAAGTGCCTGGTCGCCGACGACTTCTGGATCTACGCCGGGTGCGACGACGGCAAGGTGTACGACCTGTCCTCCAAGCTGCCCTTCGCCGCCTACGACATCGCGGCGGACGTCGACATCTTCTGGCTGGACATCCACGAGGGCGTTCTGGACGTCTCGGACCGTGACGGCCGGCTCACCGTCATCGACCACGAGGACGAGCACCAGTGGTCCCGGCGCAGTCAGGGCGAGCACGCCTGGATGGTCCGCGCCGACAACCGGGCCGTCTACCACGGCCACGAACAGGGCGTGACCGCCTACGCGCCGGACGGTGGCCAGGAGCTGTGGCACACGCCCACCCGCGGCGGTGTCCTGTTCGGCTGGCAGGAGCACGACGTCGTGTACGCCGGTACGGCGCACCGGGTGGTCCAGCGACTGTCGAAGCGGACCGGCGCGATAGAGGCCACGTACAAGTGCGACAGCGCGGTGTACTCGTGCGCCACCTCTGCCGGCGGTCGGTTCGTCTTCGCGGGTGACTCGTCGTCGTCCGTCTACTGCTTCGACCAGGACGGCACGCGTCTGTGGAAGCTCGGTACGGGCGGCGGTTCCGCGCTGTCGATGCAGTACCGGGACGAGCGGCTGTATCTGGTGACCACCGACGGCTCGCTGGTGTGCGTGGACGCGAGCGAGGCGGCTGTCGCCGCGGCCCAGCAGGGCACGGTGCCGGTGGCGCGGGACGTCAAGCTGGCAGCGGCCCTGCCGACCTACGAGCCGGCCACGGCCGTGGGTGCGGTCGCCACCGTCGCCCAGGCCCCGACGGGATCGGTCGTCGTGGAGTGCGTCAGGGAGGCGGGACGCGTCCGTGTTCACGTGGTGTCCGAGGGGTACGATCCGGCACTGAACGTCCAGTTTCCGCACGCGATACGGGAACCGGGAGCGCGCTACGTCGTGGACTCCCTCCACACGGCGGCGGGCGGTTTCTACCGGGTCCGCGGGGACATCCGACGGCTGCTGTGAGGCAGCCGAGCCGGTCGCCCGGGCGGGGTGGACCAGGGTAATTCCTCCACACCCGCAGGCCCGTCCCCGCATCAAGCAGCCGCTCGCCGATGCACCCACATGGTTCGAACCCACCACCCCATAGTGAAGTGTGGGCGCTGACCATATCGGTGGGGCCCCGAGCGCTGCTTAGGGTGCGGAATATGACCGCGCCCACCACACCAGGCCCTGCCCCGCATACGCCGGGCTCCCGCACCGCGGACAGCCCGGCCGCCCGTGGCCCCGCCACCGCCGGCATCGCCGCCGCTCCCGGCGGGCTCGCTTCCGTCGCGCTCGATCTTGAGGGCCGTATCGCGCTGGTCACCGGCGCCGCGAGCGGCATCGGCCGCGCCTGCGCGCTGCGGCTCGCGGCGGCCGGGGCCAGGGTCAGAGCGGTGGACCGGGACGGCGAGGGGCTGGCGTCCCTGGCCGGGGAAGCCGAAGGCGCCGGGACGGCGGCGGGGGCCTTCGACACGCTGGTCCTCGACCTGACCGACCTCGACGCGGCGGAGAAGGCGGCCGAAGACGCGGACCTCCTGGTCAACAACGCCGGGCTGCAACTGGTCCGCCCGATCGAGGACTTTCCACCCGATGTGTTCCACACCGTCCTCACCGTCATGCTGGAGGCGCCCTTCCGGCTGATCCGGGGCGCGCTTCCCCACATGTATGCCGAGGGATGGGGCCGGATCGTCAACATCTCCTCCGTGCATGGGCTGCGCGCCTCCCCCTACAAGTCGGCATATGTGGCCGCCAAACACGGTCTCGAAGGACTCTCCAAGACCGCAGCCCTTGAAGGCGCCTCGCACGGAGTCACCTCCAACTGCGTCAACCCCGGCTATGTGCGTACGCCACTGGTCGAGAAGCAGATCGCGGACCAGGCACAGACGCACCAGATCCCTGAGGAGAGAGTCGTCGCGGAGGTCCTGCTCCAGGACTCCGCCCTGAAGCGTCTCCTCGAACCGGACGAGGTCGCCGAGGCGGTCGCCTATCTCTGCACCCCACAGGCGTCCTTCATCACGGGCACGTCGTTCACGCTCGACGGGGGCTGGACCGCGCATTAGGTCCGGCCCGGCGGATCCTGCCGGGCCGGCGACGTCCGGCACGCCCGCTCGCCGCCTTGCCGGAGCCGAGTTGTCCCCATCGCCTCCGTTGTCCACAGGCCGACGCGGCTGACAGAACGACAGGTAATGCTGTGTCCATGTCTCAGCCCCAGCCCGACTCCCACGTTCCCCACCACGATCAGGTCTCCTACCTGGAACTCCTCGCGCGCGGCGCGGCGGCGGAGGCGTACGACCGGCCCGCGCTGCTGGCCCGCGCGGACGGCGGGGGCCCGGAGGTGCTGGCCGCACTGGAGCACGCCAAGCGGCTCGCCCTGAGGGTGCGGGCCGAGCTGGTGGAACGACGGCGCCGGGAGGCCGAGCTGTCGGCCCTCTTCGAAACCGCGCACGACCTCGCGGGACTGCGTGATCTCGACGCCGTGCTCCGGGCGATCGTGCAGCGCGCGCGCTCCCTGCTCGGCACCGAGGTCGCCTATCTGTGCCTGAACGACCCGGCCGCGGGTGACACGTACATGAGAGTCACCGAGGGGTCGGTGGCGGCCCGCTTCCAGCAGCTGCGGCTCGGGATGGGGGAGGGGCTCGGCGGGCTCGTCGCCCAGACCGCGCGGCCCTACGTCACCGACAGCTACTTCGACGACCCGCGTTTCCAGCACACCAGGGCCATCGACTCCGGCGTACGCGACGAAGGGCTGGTCGCCATCCTCGGCGTACCGCTGATGCTCGGCAGTCAGGTCATCGGGGTGCTCTTCGCCGCGGACCGCCACGCCCGGGTCTTCTCGCGTGAGCAGATCTCACTGCTGGGCTCGTTCGCCGCCCACGCGGCGGTCGCCATCGACACCGCGAACCTGCTCGGTGAGACCCGCTCGGCCCTCGCGGAGCTGGAGAAGGCCAACGAGATCATCAAGGAACACAGCGCGGCCATCGAGCGCGCCTCGGACGTGCACGACCGGCTCACCGAACTGGTCCTGGGCGGAGGTGGTGTCCATGACGTGGCGAGCGCGCTCTCCGAAGTGCTGGACGGCACGGTGGAGTTCGCAGGACCGGATTCCCCATCCGTGACCGCGCTGGACCTGACCGGCACCGAAGGCCGTGCCACGCGCCACGGCGGGGTCTGGGGAGCCGCGGTCTGGGCCGGCGGCGAACTGCTCGGCGCGCTCGTCCTGCGTGGCCATCCCGGTCTCGACTCCGTCGACCGGCGCACCCTGGAGCGGGCCGCCATGGTCACCTCCCTGCTGTTGCTGGCCCGTCGCTCCGTGGGAGAGGCTGAGCAACGGGTGCGGGGCGAGTTGTTGGACGACCTCCTCGACGCCCCCGACCGCGACCCCCGCCTGCTGCGCGAGCGGGCCGTCCGGCTCCACGCGGACCTCGACGCGCCGCATGTGGTGCTGGCCGCCCGGATCGACGGCCCCGCCCACGGCTCGCCCGGAGCGGACGAACGGGAGACGGCCGACCGACGCAGGCTGTGGTCCGCCGCGTCCCATCTCGCCGCCACCGGACAGGGACTGGCCGCCACGCGCGACGGAGGCACCGTTCTGCTCCTGCCGCTCGCCCCCGACGACACCGCCGCCGACCTCGCCCGCCGTACGGCCAAGCAGCTCGGCGGGGCCCTGCGCGAGCCCGTCACCGTAGGTGCCTCCGCGACTGTTGAGTCACCCGCCGCGCTTCCGGGCGCGATTGCCGAGGCATACGCGGAGGCCCGGCGCTGCCTCGACGCGCTCCGGCTGCTCGGCCGCTCGGGCGACGGCGCCGCCGCCCAGGACCTCGGTTTCCTCGGGCTGCTGCTCGCCGACGCCCGGGACATCGAGGGTTTCGTGGACCGCACCATCGGTGAGGTCATCGCCTACGACCTGCGTCGCGGCACCGGTCTGGTCCGCACCATGCGGGCCTACTTCGCGTCCGGGATGAGCCCGGCCCGTACGAAGGACGAACTGCACGTCCACGTCAACACGGTCGCCCAGCGACTGGAACGCGTCGCCCGGCTGCTCGGCACGGACTGGCAGTCACCGGCCCGAGCCCTGGAGATTCAACTGGCCCTGCGGCTGCACGCCATGTCCGAAGCCGTCGTCCGCTGAACGGCAAACAGCAAACGGCAAACGCCGAACGGCGGGCGGTGAACACGCAGTTCACCGTCCACCGTCCATAGTCCACCGGCGGTAGGACGCGTCAGGCGCTGGGGGTACGGGAGTCGGCGTCGACCTGTCGCGGTGCGGGCACCCCCGACATCGCGGGATCCGCGTCGACGTCCGTCAGATCGCGGTGCCGGGTCTCCCGCGCACACGCGATGGCCACGACCGTGATCAGCGCGGCGGCGATGACGTACAGGGCGATCGGCGTCGAGCTGTCGTACTCGGCGAGCAGCGCCGTCGCGATGAGCGGCGCCGGGGCACCTGCCGCGACCGAGGAGAACTGCGCGCCGATCGACGCACCCGAGTAGCGCATCCGGGTCGCGAACATCTCCGAGAAGAAGGCCGCCTGCGGCGCGTACATCGCACCGTGCAGGACCAGGCCGACCGTGACGGCAAGGACCAGATTGCCGAAGCCCGCACTGTCGATCAGCGCGAAGAACGGGAACATCCAGGCCCCGACCCCGACCGCGCCGATCACGTACACGGGCCTGCGGCCGATACGGTCCGACAGCGCACCCCACGCGGGGATGACCGCGAAGTGGACGGCGGAGGCGATGAGTACGGCGTTGAGAGCGGTCTGTTTGCTGAGCCCCGTCGAGTTCGTCGCGTACACCAGGATGAACGCGGTGATCACGTAGTAGCTGATGTTCTCCGCCATGCGCGCGCCCATGGCCACCAGTACGTCCCGCCAGTGGTGCCGCAGAACGGCGACCAGCGGCATCTTCTCGGCCTCGGCCTCGGCCCCGCCGGCTGCGGCCTTGCGCTCGGCCGCCTGGGCCAACGCGGCTTTGAAGACCGGGGATTCATCGACGGAAAGCCGGATCCACAGGCCGACGATCACCAGAACACCGGAGAGCAGGAACGGTATGCGCCATCCCCACGAGACGAACTGATCGTCCGAAAGCAGCGCGGTCAGAGCCGAGAGCACCCCGGTGGCGAGCAGTTGTCCCGCCGGAGCACCGGTCTGCGGCCACGAGGCCCAGAAACCACGCCGCTTGGCGTCCCCGTGTTCCGACACCAGCAGCACGGCCCCGCCCCACTCACCACCGAGTGCGAACCCCTGGATCAGCCGCAGCACGGTCAACAGCACGGGAGCGGCCGTACCGATGGTGGTGTGAGTGGGCAGCAACCCGATGGTGAACGTCGCCCCACCCATCATCAACAGACTGAGAACCAGCAGCTTCTTACGCCCGATCCGGTCCCCGTAGTGACCGAACACCAACGCCCCGAGCGGCCGCGCGGCGAAGCCCACGGCATAGGTGAGAAAAGACAGCAGCGTTCCGACGAGCGGATTGGAGTCGGGGAAGAACAGCTTGTTGAACACCAGAGCCGCCGCGGATCCGTACAGGAAGAAGTCGTACCACTCGATGGTGGTGCCGATGAGGGACGCGGCGACGATGCGCTTGAGGTTGTTGGGCGTCGGTGGAGCGGTTGCTGCAGAGGCCATGTGCGCCACTTCCTCGCGTGCGCTGGGGACGGGTACGTGTCGGCACACGGTAGAAACACGCAGGTCAGGCGCACATATGGTGGGGCAACATAGTTCGAGGGTTAGCTATGCGTGCAGCCACCATGACGGCTCACGGAAGGGCGGTTCAGGGGCTCGTAGGCGGTCGAAACGAGTGCTGTCCGGGACGCGCAGTTCGGGCTGATTTGGCGGTGCGGTGCCGACTCCCGTGCTGACTTGGTGCTGACTACGCTCCGTTGAAGTAGGACATCTTGGGGCTGATCGACTCAGGGCCGTTGCGTGGTGGCGACCGGACCGCGAGGCCGACCCGGCCTTGCCACTCAGCTCTGCGGCACGAACGAGGTGTTGCGCCTGCGCGTGGTGCGCGTTCGTCCCAGCAGATTCTTCGTCTGCTGGTGGTACACGGCTCAGATGCAGTTTGACCAGCGAAAACAGCTCCGATCGCCACAAGCTGCGGACGGCTGGTCCGGGTATGGTCCGGATCTTGGTTCGAAGGTTCGTGGTGATGAGCCCTGCCCGCATGTTGCGCTTGTACGACGATGACGGCCTCGGCACTGGTTCGAGAGGCGACGACGGGCCGCAGAAGACTGTCCTGATCGGGCTGCACCAAGACTGGATCCGGCGCTGGTGGAGGACAGCGGCGGTTTCTTCGGCCCGGCCCTACAACCGTGGCGCTGTCCTCGCAGGACCGCGACGACACCGCGTTGAGAATTCGTCCCGTGGGGGCTCGGTTGGCCGAGGCGTCGCGGCGGCGGGTTGATCATCAGTGCCTACCAGTGCCTCCCGACCCTGTGACGCTCCTGGGTCACGGTCGCAGAACCACGGTTCGAAGGGGCGGCGTCGGCGCACTATGGCTGTGGGTGCGCTTCCGCCGCTTTTCGCCATTCGTCGGCAGAGCTCCGCTTGGCGTAACCGGGGTTGTTTTCGCAGGTGAGAGACGGACGGTCACGCGCCGCGTTAGGGCTGGCGGAAAGGGCCATGGTGAACCGCTTGGGAGCTGAGAAGGGCGTTCGCCCAGCTGAGCTGCCTCAGGCTCGCTGCCCCGAGAATTGGCCTAAGGGTGTGGGGTCAAGGCCCCGCCTGGCGGTCGAGGAACAGACGCTGAAGACGCACGTCGGCCGCATCCCAGCTGGGGCTGCGGGGCCGCACGCAGGCGGCGGCGTTCGCCTCTGAGCCGGCGGCTCCGTTGTTGCCGAGGTTCACGTCCCGTCCGCACGGTGGTGGTACGGCTTCGGTGGGCGAGCGGGCGGTGTTCACACGGTGAGCTGGGGCTGGTCGTCCGTGATCGTCGATGCCGCGTCGGTGCGGGCGGAATCCGGTCGATCGCGGCAAGAAGGGCAACCGCACGTGCGGTCCGAGACGCAGGACCTCGGCACCGAATGAGTGAAGCCGCCGGGGCAATTTCCCGGACCGGCCCGGGGATCGCGACTCCGGCCGTTCGAGAGCCGCAAGCTGTATTCCTGCGTCGAGGAAGCTCTTCCCTTCGCCGACTTCAGCAGCCCGTTCGCGCCGCCGGGCGGTGGCACCTCGTGATTCCGACGTGGCGGGAGACCAATCATGGAGCGCGTGCCGGAGAAGTCCGTTCAGCCGCGACGCACCGGACGCGTTCGGACCACGAGGACGAGAGGGGGGTGGCCACCGTTCTGGATGGGACTGCTCTCGCTTCCGCCGGTCGCCCTTCTCGCGGCGGCGGCGTGGTTCGGGCGTCTGGTCCGTCCCGGCGGCGACGACTGGTGCTTCCTGCCACTTGTCGGTGACGGCGGGTTGTCCGCGATCGTGGAGAAGTTCTACTTCGTGGACAACGGGCGTATCGCGAACGCCGTGCTCGTCTGGTCCTACGCGCGGTTCGGCGTCGCCGGTCAGCAGTGGTTCGGGCTGTTCAGCGGCGTGCTGGTCCTCGCGCTCCTCTGTGCGTTCATCGCCACGGTGCTGCCCAGGACGGGGATGCGAGTCCCGCGGGGAGTCCCGTTCCTGGTGGCGTCCATAGTGACGGTCCTGTTCCTGCTCGGGTCCCCCAACACCTACAAGACGTTCTACTGGCCGGCCGCCTCGGTCTCGCACACACTGCCCCCCGTGCTCGCCTGTGCCGCGGCCATCCCCGTACTGCGTGCCACGTCACGGCGGAGCAGGCTGCTCGCTCCGCTCGCGGTCTTCGTCACGGGGCTGGTCCTGGGCACGCTCTCGGAGGAGACCAGCGTCGTCGCGGTGGTCGTACTGGGCGGCGCGCTGCTGGTCAGCGGCCGTGTCTTCCCCGGAGCGCGACGTCGCTTCCTGCGGTTCTGCTGCGCGGCCGGGATCACGGGCACCGTGATCGGAAGCCTGATCCTCTTCACATCTCCGGGCGCGGAGCGTCGCCGTGAACGTCACCACTCCGTCTCGGCCCTCGCCCCCGAATCGCTCCTCGCCTCCCTGCGCGGCTTCGCCCATATCGTCATCACATGTCTCACGACGTGGCAGTACCTGGGCGCCGTCGCCGCCGGCGTCCTCCTGGGCCTGCTGGCCCGGGCCCCCCGAGGCAGCCTCGTCCCGGTGAAGAACCAGGCCTTGTGCGTCACGGCCGGAGCCGGGGCGCTCCTTGTCTCCGGCTACCTGTGCACGTTCATCACTTATCCCGTTTTCGGGCCCGCCGTCGCGACATCGACACGTCTGTGGAACGACTACCTGCTGTTCTACATCCTGTTCCTCGTCTTCGCGGGCGCACTCGTCGCCCGCGCGTGGCGACACCGCGTACGACGGACCGGGCCGTCCGTCGCCGCCGGGGCGGCGGTGTACGCCCTCGTCTGCCTCTCGCTCGCGGTGTCGCTCACAACCCTCGAAACCAACATGGCCGTACGGGCCGGGAAATGGGACCACCAGGACAGCCGTCTGCGCGGCGGGGCCGCGGCAGGCGCCCGGGTCCTTCCCTACAAACGCATGCCCCTCAGCAAGATGACCGAACCGTTCGGCGCCGACGAACGCGTCACCTGGCCGGCCGTCTGCGTCGCCGCCTACTACGGGCTGGAACACGTCACCCGGGCCGCCGGGCGACCCTGACAACGAAAGGCCCAGAAGTGCCGCGGTCCTCAGTCGGGGAGTGACGCCCAGAAGCGGCGCAGCACGTCGGCGCCCCGTTCGGGGTCCTGGAGCATCCAGTAGTGGGTGAGGCCGTCCAGTTCCGTCAGCTGGGCCCCGAGCCGGGCGGCTACGTCCCGGTCCTGCGCGGGCTGCGCCATGGGGTCGCCGGTCGGTGCCAGTATCAGTCCCGGGGCGGCGGCGGGACGGTCGAAGTCCTTGCCCCGGTCGGCGTGGAAGTTGGGCCAGGCCGAGAGGTAGAGCGCCAGGATGGCCGCGCTCATTTCCTCGTCGTGAACTCCATCGGAGGGAAGAGCCGTCGGGGTGGCGTAGGCGGGTGGGGTGTGCAGGTCCAGCTGTCCGGTCTCGGGGTGGAACGCGACGGCCGTCACGTGCGTGGGAAGGCGCGGGGCGACGGTTGCGGCGATGTCGGGCCAGGGGTCCAGGACGCGGCCGCCGGCGGCCGGGAGCTCCCAGGCCCGGTCGGCCATCAGCCAGGCCAGTAGGGTACCGAACCCGGAGGGCTCGGGCGCGTCCCGCTTCACGGAGGTGGAACCGCCGGCGAGGGGCGCGGGCTTCGAGGCTGTTGTTCTTCGCGGCCACGCGTCGCTCGCTCGGAGGTACGGCCTGGCTGGGTGCCGCCGGACAAGGGCCGGAATCCGATTTCACCGGGAGGGGCTTCCCGGCAGGATGTTGGCATGACCAGTCCAGGGGAATTATCCCCGCTTCATGCAGAGAATTCGGCCGAGTTCGTCGCCTTGCTGGGAAAACTCAAGAGCCGCTCGGCTTTGATGTTTCGGCAGTTGGAGAAACGTGCGGCCCGGCCGGGTGATGTAAACCCACAGAGCTTGATGGCCGACGCACTTGGCGGCAGCGCGCTTCCGCCCCGGGAACTGTTGGCCGCCTTCGTGCGTGCCTGCGCGGGTGAAAGCGAGATGGCGGTCTGGATTGAGGCAGGGGAAAGGCTCGTCGGCCGGTCGGCGGACAAGGCGGGTTCGGCCGGGAACGCTCCGCCGATCAGCAGGCACCGCGGTGGGGCTGACGAATTACCCGGGGAGTTACAGGAATCTCCTCATCGTACCCCGTCAGCCGCGAGACCGGGTATCGCGCAGTCTGCCCCTGACCCCGCCGTGCTGGCACGGCTGGCGTATTTGCAGAGCACAGCGGGTAACGGATCCGTTGCGCGACTGCTGAAACCACCGGTATCTGGCGAGAGCAACAGCGGCGATTAATATGCATACCTCGCGAACTTAGACAATGACGCCTGAACGGCGATAAATCCGAGGCGACTGCTCCGGTATGCCCGAACGTGCGCCGAGGCTGCCCCGGAAGTCATTATTTCCCGCCGCCCCATGATGTAGGAACACACAGTGGGACTCCTGCTGTCTAGATAGGAAACGGTATGTATTCATCTGAACGTGAACGTGGGAACACCAAGGGCCGCACTTCGCCGGGCTCCAGGCCCGGTGCTCAGAGCGTGGGGGGCCTGACGGGTCCCTGGCTGCAGCACCTGCAGCGTGTGGCGAACGGAGGTCGCGGGGCAGCCGCCCTTGAGGAAGCGGTCGATCCGGCCCAGGTGCAGCGCGCTGCCGTGGACGAGGCCCTTCGGTCGCCTGCGAAGCCCCTGGAAACGGGCTTACGCAATGAAATGCAGGCCCGTTACAACGGTGCCGATTTCAGCCACATCAAGGTGCACGACGGATCCGCGGCCCGGAACGCGGCGGTGACCGTCCAGGCAAAGGCATTCACCACTGGTCACCACATCGTTGACGGAGGGGGAATGAGCAAGAAGGACTGGGCGCACGAGCTGGCGCACGCCCAGGACCAGGAAGAAGGCTCTGTCCCCGGCGTCGACAACGGAGCGGGTCTACGTATCTCGGATCCGGACGATTCGGGCGAACGTCGAGCGGTCGCCAAAGCAGATGAGGTCATGGACGGGCCTGCGCCAGTCCAGCGCATCGCCACGGCCTCACACGATGGCAACGAGCGGCATCAGCACGGCGACTCCTGCGGCCACCACTCGCAGTCCACCGCCCCCGGCACCGGGCCCGTCCAGCGCGCCAAGGCCGGATCGCACGGCCTTTCCGCCGCCCCGTCGATCCAGCGCGTCAGGCGAATGACCCAGGAGGACATGGAAACAGCCCGAAGTCAATCGGTGTTGAGCAGAACCGCTAAAATGATGCGCGACAAAAACATGACGGATAAAGCGGAGATTCTGGAAAAACAACTCGAAGCGGATCATCCTATGCCGATGCAAGGGACGGTCGTATTCGGGAACGACCGGCCTGTGCAACAGCGGAACGGAGGCCGTTTCAGGCTTTCTTTCGACCTTTCGAGCATGCTGTTCTCCGTCGAACCTCACCTGGGGAAGAAGTCCTACGGAGCGTCGCAAGTAGCCAACGGAAAGTTCAACTTCGTCATCCCCGCGCACAAGCCGAACAAGATCATGGCTTCACAGGTCGGCGGCGAACAAGAAGAAGGGCATTCGGCGCTGGCCAAAGCCAAGAAGGCCAGTGGCGGAGACGGTCACGTGTACTGGGCGGGCACTGCCACGTTCAAAAACGGCGAGCTGGAGCAGTGGACAAATGACAGCGGTCATTACATGCCCACTGCTCAAGATGCGCCGCAGGTCGCAACGATGACCGGTGGAGCCTTCTCCATGGACAAATTCAGCAACGCGGCTCCGAATTAGGCTGCCGTTCCGCATCGCCGGAATCCTCCCTCGTTCCAACGATGTTCCCGCGTAAGCCCAGCCCCGGCCTTACGCGGGAACACCCGAGCAGCAGGTGCTGGATCCGCCCGCGGTGCTGTGGTCACGTGTGGCAGGCGGGCTGCGCACTCCATCGCCTCGGTGAGCCAACACGCCCTGCCGACGAATCTCCGACTCAGGACACTAGGGCCTGTGTGGAGTTGTGATCTCGTGGGGCTCCGGCTTGGGGTGGGGTCCTTGGGGTAGAACGGTGGGGTGTCTCGACCTCAACTTTCGGAGGCCGAGTGGGAGTTCATTTCCCCGTTTCTGCCGGTCGGTGAGTACGGGCCGTATCCGGAGAACCTGCGGGCGCACTTCGAGGGCGTCGTGTGGCGGTTCCGGAACGTGGCGAAATGGTGGGACTTGCTCGAATGGTTCGGGCGCTGGTCCACCGTTTACGGCCGGTTTCGGCAGTGGCGGGATGCCGGGGTGTTCACTGCGGTGTTCCAGGGTGCGATCGCCGAGGCGGCGAAGCGGGGCCTGGTGGACTTGTCGCTGGTCAGCGTGGACTCGACCACGGTCCGGGCCCATCATGATGCCGCGGGGATGATCATGGAGCCCGGGACCCTGGACGCGGTGGAGAAGGCCGCTGCGGAAAAGGGGGCACCACCGAGGAACAAGACGGGCGATCAGACCCAGGGCGAGAAGAGCGACGACGCGTGAGGCGTCGCCCAGTCCGTCCGGAACAATCCAACTCCACGTATCCCGCCCCATGCACAGCTCAGCGAGCGATCACCACATAGGACACGGTCTAATACTGCAACGGTGTTTGCCGTGACGGGTGGTCACGGCAATCGTTGTTGGTGTCATGGGCTGTTTCTGATGCCCGGTTCTCGGTAGCCTTGGGTCCTACGCTGGCGTGGTGTCCAAGGGCACCGGGCAGGCCGGGGACAGGGGCTGTCGGGCTTGTGGCGAACGGCTGAGGCCGGGGGCCCGGCCCGACGCGGTGTTCTGTTCTTCGGCGTGTCGTGCCAGGCAGTGGCGTACGGAACGCCGGTTGTGCAAGCGCCTGGCGGCTGTTCGGACCGGGGTCGGCGAGGTCGAGTGTCCCGAGTGCGGCGCCCGCTGGGTCGCGGGCGTCGACCGGCGCTCGAACGCCGTGTACTGCTCGCGCCGGTGTGTGGTGAGGGCCTGGCGGCGCCCGAAGGAAACGTTCGGCGAACAGTCACAGTGACCGCATCGCGAACGCATCCGCGGCCCAACTTCTTTCAGGAATCGGTCACTTACGGTCATTCATTGCGATCGGTGGATTATCGGTCTGACTCTCGGTGATGAGCGGATCGTGTCCACGTCACGGGCTTCAGCTCCGTGCCTCGCCCCGCACAGGTGGTGACACACCATGCCGGAGGAAGTCGAGAACGTCGGAAACGTCAGCCAGTCCCGTTACGAGCAGATCGTGTCGGAGCTGCGGGACGTGGTGGAACAGCAGACGCGCGGCAGTTCACGATCGGGGACCGCGCCCTGGAGATCGAGCCGATGCGGGAGCCGGGAGGCAACAACGCGGTGGATCCGGAGTGGTCGGTGACCGCGACGCTCACGCGGCTGGCCGAGGACATCGGCCTGAAGTTCAGCACGGTGAAGTCGGCGCGGTGGACGTCCTCGCGCTGGCCGGCCGACCGCCGCCGGAAAGGCGTCTCCTACACCGTTCACCGGATCCTCGCCTACATCGAGGACGAACAGGAACGGTTCTCCGCGATCCTCACTCCGCCTCTGGGCCGTGCCCGGTGGACGCCGGACGACGCCCGCCGGCGGGTCAGCAACCGGGTCGAGACGCCGGTGACGCCGAAGGAGAAGATCATCGCGATCCACACGCTCGCTCAGGACGACCAGGTCGCCGCAGCGGTGACCAGCGACTTCCTGATGCGGCCCGAGGTGACGGCCAAGGTGACCCAGGTGGACAAGGCCCGGGTGGTGGAGGAGTTCACCCGTGACGAGCAGGTGGCCACCGCGGCGGCCACGAACCTGTTGCGCAGGCCGGACGTCGCGTTCAAGGCGATGAGCGACGACCATGCTCGCTTCCAGGTCAACCATGCCCAGGTCGAGCGGTCCCGGCAAGCCCGCGACCACTTCGAGGACACCAGCCCCGTCGCGCCGGCGGTGAAGAAAATCGACCGGACGGTGGAGTTCCTGGACCTGGTCACCGCCTGCCATACCTTCGTCGCCTCGGCCGGCCGCACGGTCCCGGGCCTGCGGGAACGTGCGCTGGACGATCACGAACGCACGATCGTGCAGCAGAACATCGCGAAGGTGAGGGCGACGCTCGACTGGATCGAAACGGCGGTCGAAACCGGGAAGGTCGACATGGACGACGAGCTCGCCCGCATGCTGAAAGGCGAATGACGATGCCCCGCGCCTCACGGCGACGGGGAGACGCCGCCCGGCGGCACTCGGACACCATCCGGTTCGTGCTGTTCGAGGCCAGGCCCGCCGGCCTGCTGTTCCACCAGCTCGTGCGGGCCAGCGGACTGTCGGCCAGCCAGGTCAGATCAGGGCTCGCGGCCCTGCGGGACGAAGCCGCCTCCAAGGGCTGGCCCCCGCTGATCTGGACCAGGCAGGACGGCTACCAGCTCGGCGCCGAACGGGCGGCGCTGGAGGCATACGAACGGGCTGTGGTCAGGGAGAGACTGACCGGGTTCCGCCGGTTCATCACCGGCACGGTCGCCCAGCACGCCGCCGCTCACCCGAACGACAAATGGGTACGGCACATCGTCGTCCAGCTCAACTCCATCGGATCCACCCTCGACCTCATCGCCAGTGCCTGACCGTCTCTTCGCGGGGTCCGACCGGCTTCGC
>NZ_JBHZEJ010000020.1:42381-107304 GCF_042756365.1 Streptomyces sp. NPDC059092 | reverse complement strand
GTCCGGTACACGCCCCCCTCATGTCACCGCGTACGGGGTGGGATGGTGCTGATGGTGCTGATGGTGCTAGAGAGTGGCCGCGGCCGAGGCGATCGCGGAGGCGAAGGTCGAGACCTCGGTGTAGACGCCGGGGTAGCCGGGCCGGGCGCAGCCGTTGCCCCAGCTCACGATGCCGACCTGGACGTAGGCGCCGGAGTTGTCGGTACGGAACATCGGGCCGCCCGAGTCACCCTGGCAGGTGTCGGTGCCGCCGCTCGCGTAACCGGCGCAGATCTCCTCGTTGGCTATGATGTCGCCGCCGTACGAGGAGTTGCAGCTCGCGTCGGAGACGAACGGGACGGTCGCCTTGAGCAGGTAGCGCTGCTGGGCGCCGCCCTCGGTGGCCGCGCCCCAGCCGGCGACGGTGAAGTTGCCGGTGTTGTACTGCGTGGTGGTCGCGATCTTCAGCGTCGCCTGGTTGATCGGGGAGGCGAGCTTGATCAGCGCCCAGTCCTTGCCCGCGCCGTTGTAGCCGGGGGCCTGGAGGACCTTGGTGGACTTGACCTTGACGGCGCTGGTGCTCTGGAGGTCCACGACTCCGGCGGTGGCGGTGATGCTCGTGTTGTTGCCGGAGCCGCTCACACAGTGCGCGGCGGTCAGCACGACGGTCGGCGAGTACAGCGCGCCGCCACAGCCCATGGAGAGCCGGACCATGAAGGGGAATTCGCCCTGGGCGGCGCGGGTACCGCCGACGACGGGCGGCGCGAGGGGCGCGGCGGCCTGGGCGACGGGCGCCGGGGCCGGCAGCGGTGAGGCGGAGGCGGAGGACGGCTGAAGGCTGACGGCGGCGAGAGCGACGGCGCCGATGGCGGCGCATCTCTTCAGGGCACCAAGAATGCTCAACGGTCTGCCTTTCGTGGGGGATGCGTGTGGGGGTGGTGCTGTGGGCCCGGGTCGACGCGCGTTGCGTGCGATGACATGGGCCCGACAAGAAAGCGTGATCCGGATTATGCGGAGGGAATACGCCGCGCCACAAGAACCTTCTTTCGGCCACTGCGACGGATCACTTGTCAGCCACCGTCCGCTGACCGGACATTGGCGCCGACCGGGCGTCGGCGCGGCACCTCTCCCGCCGCCCGGACATCGGCGCGGCGCGCTCCCGCGCCCCGCCCCCGTACCGCCGTACAGTTGACGGGTGCGGGCCCGACCGCCCCGCGAGCCGGGCACCGGGCAGGCGGAGGGGGCAGGGGACGTGACAGACGGCGGCGAGGTCGTCCACGGTTATCCGCATCTGGACACGGTGCGGGCCGCGATCACCGCGCTCTACCACCGGCTGTCGGCCGACGGCGTCCGGGCGTACGCCTCCAGCGTGGTCCCGGCCGATGTCGCCTTCTCCGATCTGGACGACCTCCATCTGGGCACCCAGCGGGTCGCGCACGCCCTGGTGCAGCAGCTCCGGCTGCCCGACGCGCGCGTGATCGTGAGTTTCCGGGAGATGACGCACGCGGCGAACGTGGAGCTGACGGCGGGCCCCGAGTACTTCGTCGAGCTCAACAACCGCTTCCGCACCCACCGCAGGGACATCGGCGCCGCGCTCGCCCACGAGATCACCCATGTCCTGCTGCACCGGCTGGGGCTGTCCTTCCCCGGCACCCGGGACAACGAGATCCTCACCGACACGGCCACCACCTACCTGGGCGCGGGCTGGCTGCTGCTCGACGCGTACCGCGAGGACCGCGACTCCAGCCAGAAGCTCGGCTATCTGACGCCGGAGGAGTTCGGCTACGTCCTCGCCAAGCGCGCGGAGGTCTTCGACGAGGATCCGCGGATCTGGTTCACCAGCCCGCAGGGGTACACGTCGTATACGAAAGGCAGGGCGCAGGCGCAGCGCGACGAGCAGCAGCCGCCGTTGACGACCGCGGGCTGGACGGGCCGGCACCGGTACGCGAAGGACCGCCGCTACGCGCTCGACCACCCGGGCGCCATGTCCGACCCCGCGTCGCCGTACGCCTTCGAGACCCTGCCGGACGGGCTGCGCGTCTCGTTCCCCTGCCCGACGTGCCTCCAGCGGATCCGGGTACCCGTACGGGGACGGGTCAGGGCGCGGTGCGGACTCTGCGGGACCGTGCTGCACTGCGACACGTGAGCGAATACCCCGTAACGCGGGCGGCTCGGGAAACGTAGGGTCGAAGCATGACGAAAGAGGCGGCGGCCGGTGTCACCGGCCTGTTCGAGGCGGTGACCGACGGCGAGGACGACACCGTCGTACGGCTGCTCAGAGCGGGCGTGTCGGCCGAGGCGACCGACACGGACGGCGAGACGGTCCTGTACCGGGCCGCGGTCAGCGACGAGGCGGGGATGGTACGGCTGCTGCTCGCCGCAGGGGCCGACCCGCAGCGCGCGAGCGGCCCCGAGGGCTGGGACCTGCCGCTGTGCGCGGCGGCCTGCGGCGGCCACACCGAGGTGGTACGGGCGCTGCTCGCGGCCGGGGCGGCGCCGGACGGCCGGGAGGCGTTCGACTACACGGCGATCGCCTGGGCGGTGGTGCAGGGGTTCGCGGACACGGCGGAGACCCTGCTGGAGTACGGCGCGGACCCGGATCTGCCGGGCCCCGGCGGGGAGGCGCCGCTGGTGCTGGCGGCGCGGCGCGGCTCGACGGCGACCGTACGCGTCCTGCTGCGGTACGGCGCCGGCGCGCGCGACAGCGAATCCCTGTACGCCGGCGGATCCATGGACGCCACGGCGCACGCGGACTCCGGCACGGGCGGGGACTCCGGCACGCGCGGGGCGGCGCTCGCCGAGGCGCGGCGCTGGATGGCGCTCGACGTCGAACAGGAGCTGCGGGCCGGGCTGCTGAGCGCCTACGGCGAGGGGTACGAGACGGTGGTGCGCCGGATCCGGGAGGAGGGTTCGGAGACCGTCGTCGTCGAACTGCTGCGGGACGGGGGCCCGATGGCCGGGCGCGAGCAGCAGACGGGGCACGCGGCCGTGGCGACGCTGCTGGAGGCGGAGCTGGGGATCGCGACATCGTACGAGGAGCTGGCGGAGCGCGCGCTGGGCTGCGGCGATCCGGAGCGGGACGACTGGATCGAGGCGGTCGCGGCGCTGTGGCGGCGCGGTGACGAGGAAACGTTCCTGACCTGCGCGGCGTGGTGCGCGAGCGACGAACCGCTGCGGCAGGCGTTCGCCGCCGACGTACTGGCGCGGCTGGGCGCGACGGGTGAGGGCTGGACGGGCGGGTCCGGAGCGGGGGCCCCGGACATGACCCCGGAGGCGGCCGACGGCGGCAGCCCGTTCGCGGCCCGCGCGGTGCCCCTGCTGCGGGAGCTGTCCCGGCAGGCGGTGGAGGCGGAGCTGATCGGTTCGGTCGTGGTGGCGCTGGGCCAGCACGGCGATCCGGCGGCGCTGCCGGAGATCCTGCGCCACGCGGCGCACCCGGAGGCGGGGGTACGGCGCCGGGTCGCCGTCGCGCTGACCGGGCTCGTACCGGCGGACCATCAGGACGGTGTACGGGCGCGGCTGCGGCTGAGCCGGGACGCGGACGCGACGGTCAGGGACCGGGCGGTGCTGGCCCTGGCGGCGCTGGAGGCGGACACGTACGAGATCCGGGAGGCGCTGGCGGCCCGGCTGAACGAACCGGACCCGGAGACGGCGGCGCGCGCGGCGTGGGGGCTGGCGGTGCGCCGTGATCCCCGTGCGGTGGCCGCGCTGGAGCGGATCCTGCTGGACGAGGATCCGGCGGGGCGGGCGCGCCGGACCGCGGCGGAGGCGGTGGCGTACGTACCGAAGGGCCCGGAGCGACGGCGCCTGGAGTGCACACTCCCGCGCCGCCGCTGACGGGCCTTACCGGGCTGACGGGCCGTACGGGCCTGACGGTCCGGCGCATCGCTCAGAGGAGCCGCAGCGTCCCGGGGGCCTCCTCCTCGATGAGCTGGACCAGCTCGTCGAAGACGGTGGGGCCCCGGCCCGCGAGGGCGTCCTCCAGCCGGGCCCGCGCGGCGGGCCGGTTGTCGGGGTGCGTGCGCTCCAGCCGCCGCTGGAGCGTCCGTACGGTCTCCTCCTGGCCGAGTGCCCGGCGCGACCGTTCGTGCCGGCGCCATTCGATGACGAAGTCGCCGTCGTCCGGCGTTCCGTAGCCGCCGCGCAGACAGTCCGCGAGGGAGTCGAGGTTGCCCCCGAAGTACCCGTCGGGCCCGTTCACGGCGGCGCCGATCACCTGCCAGAAGCGGTCGAGGCCGGTGACCTCCGCCCCGTCGATCACATATGTCACCGTCATGGGACGGAGGTTACCTTCCGGGGACGGGGATCAGCAGGAGTACTTGACGAGCGAGAACGACGCGTAGTGGTCGGCCGTGTAGTAGTCCTCGCTGGCCTTGTTGCCGGTGACGATGCGGCGCGCGCCGCGGTTCGAGGAGCCCGGCGTGATGACGGTGTACTCGTGGTAGTAGCTGGCGGACTGGGCCGGCAGGATGCCTTCGCGGTTCTGGAAGACGGCGCCGTCCTGCGAGTACGGGAACGGTCCGCCGGCGTCGATCAGATCGAGCGTGTCGTGGGCCTGGGCCGGCAGCTTGGAGTAGCAGATGCTGCCGACCGCGGTGGGGGCGGCGGTGGCGGTAGCGGTGACTCCACCGACGAGCAGAGTCGAGACCAGAGCGGCGAGGCCACCGAGGGTGGCGATACGTGGGGGAATTCGCATGCCTCATGATGACGCGCGTAGACGTGCACACGTCAATAACAACAGCAGGGAATTTCCCCGAAGTTAACCGACCGCCCCGCCCGGGCGCCCCCCGTACACCGTCCTCCGCACACCGTGTCGTACGCCGTCCCCCGCGCCCCCGAACCCCGGATGTTCCCGCTGGAACGAGCGGGGCCCGGCGGCGTGTTCCTCCACGCCACCGGGCCCCGCCTGCGCATGTTCCCGCTCAGGCGGCCGTACGCCGACCGCCCTGGGCGCCACGGCCCGCGCCGCCCGCCCCGCCGGAACCGCCGGAGCCACCGCGGCGGCCACGGCTGCCGCGTGACGAACCGCCACCGGCCGCGCGCGCTCCACCGTCCGGGTTGCCGCGGGCGGGGCGGGACGTACGCGTCCGCTGCGCCTTCGGCTTCTGCTGGACCACGGGCTGCGGCACCTCGATGGTGACGGCCACCCCGGAGGGCACCCGCGCGCCGGTGATCGTCGCCAGCTCCTCGTCCGTGGACTTGATCCGCGCCGACCTCGGCGCGATGCCCGCGTCGGACATCAGCCGGGTCATCTCACGCCGCTGCTCGGGCAGGACCAGCGTGACCACGCTGCCGGACTCCCCCGCCCTGGCGGTGCGCCCGCCGCGGTGGAGGTAGTCCTTGTGGTCGACGGGCGGGTCCACGTTCACGACCAGGTCGAGATCGTCGACGTGGATGCCGCGCGCCGCGACATTGGTCGCGACGAGGCAGGTGACCAGGCCGTTCTTGAACTGTTCGAGCGTCCGGTTGCGCTGCGGCTGCGAACGGCCGCCGTGCAGCCCCGAGGCCCGTACACCGCTCGCCAGCAGTCGCTTGACCAGCCGGTCCACGGAACGCTTGGTGTCCAGGAAGAGCAGGACCCGGCCGTCCCGCGCGGCGATCCGCGTGGTGACTTCCTTCTTGTCCGTCTCGTCCAGGACGTACAGCACGTGGTGCTCCATCGTGGTGACCGCGCCCTGGGACGGGTCGACGGAGTGCACGACGGGGTCGGTGAGGTACAGCCGGACGAGCCGGTCGATGTTCTTGTCCAGCGTCGCCGAGAACAGCATCCGCTGCCCGTCCGGCTCGACCTGCTTGAGCAGCGCCGTGACCTGCGGCATGAAGCCCATGTCGGCCATCTGGTCGGCCTCGTCCAGCACGGTGATCGCGACCTGGTCGAGCCGGCACTCGCCGCGCTCGATGAGGTCCTTCAGCCGTCCGGGCGTGGCCACGAGCACCTCGGCGCCGCGCCGCAGCGCGCCCGCCTGCTTGCCGATCGAGAGCCCGCCGACGACCGTGGTCAACTTCAGGTTGACGGCGGTCGCGTACGGGGTGAGCGCGTCGGTGACCTGCTGCGCCAGCTCGCGGGTGGGCACCAGCACGAGGGCGAGCGGCGCGCGCGGCTCGGCACGGCGTCCCGCCGTACGGGCCAGCAGCGCGAGACCGAAGGCGAGCGTCTTGCCGGAACCGGTCCGTCCACGGCCGAGGATGTCCCGGCCGGCGAGGGAGTTCGGCAGGGTCGCGCCCTGGATCGGGAAGGGTTGGGTGACGCCCTGGGCGGTGAGGGTCTTCAGCAGCCCTGCGGGCATGTCCAGCTCGTCGAACGCCTCGACGGCGGGCAGTGCGGGGGTGAGGGTCTCCGGCAGCGTGAACTCCTGCGGCCGGGCGGGGGCGCGGCGGGCGGGTGCCTTCGCGGCTCCTCCCCTGGCGCGAGAGTTCACCGGGCGCTTACCGGCAGGTCGGGGTGCACGTGCCGGGCGTTCGGATCGAGTCATTCGGGTACTTAGCCTTCCTGGGCCTGAGGACGGCCTGGGGTTTAGGCCTGAGGACAGCGCGAGCCGGGGCCCGCACCGTGCAGGTGCGAGCCCCGGCTGCGAGGTACAACGTCCGGGAACTAGGCCGGGACGATGTTCTCCGCCTGCGGGCCCTTCTGGCCCTGCGTGACGTCGAACGAGACCTTCTGGCCCTCCTGGAGCTCACGGAAGCCCGAGGTGGCGATGTTCGAGTAGTGGGCGAAGACGTCGGCGCCGCCGCCGTCCTGCTCAATGAAGCCGAAGCCCTTTTCCGAGTTGAACCACTTCACGGTGCCAGTAGCCATGTCATTCTCCTAAAACAGGTGCAGAGCCGGAAACCCGCACTTTACGGATTCCTCGTCGCCGCATTGAGCCCCATCCGGAGAAGCCGGCAAAAACAATAATGCGCCTGAGGAACATTCCCGTCAGGCGCACATAAAGTTCATGGGTACCAAAACTGCAACGCAGTCAGCCTAGCACGACCCGGCGGCGGAGATCGAGGGGGACACGCGACAAGATCGCGCACTTCCGCCATCGCCACCCGGACGGCCCTCCCGAACCTCCCCTCAGACCTCCTCGCGGGGGTCCTCGCGGGGCGGGCCGTCGCCGGGGCCGCGCCGCAGCGTACGGACCGGGCCGGCCGGCCGCCAGACCCGTACCACCAGGTCAGAGCCGTCGACAGAGGTCTCCGCAACCTCCTCGGGACAGACCCGGAAGAGCAGGAAGGGCTCCGGCGGCGACAGCTCGCCGACGAACCGCGCCCGCACCTCCTCGTCCCGCACCTCCACCGCGCGCCCGCTGATCCTGACGTCTCCGTCCGCCATTCGGTCATCCGGCCCGGGATTCGCGTGCACGGCGAATCGCGGGTCGCGCGCCAGGTCCTGCGCCTTCCGTGAATGGGGCATCATCCCGATCCACAACTCCCCCCACCGGAAGGTGACTTCGAGCCCGGTGACGCGCGGGGAGCCGTCCTTCCTGAGGGTGGCGAGCACATGGTGGCGGTACTTCTCGAACCGCGACTGAACGGTCCCGGCGAAGCGCGGCTCCGCCGAGACGAAATCAGCCCAGGTAAATGTCATGGGCAACAGCCAATCGGCAATACCGGACACCTGCTGTCGCCATTTACCACGCGTTCAGCCGTGCGCGCCCACCGACCCCCAGGCCCCACTGGTCACCCGCCGTGGGTGGGGGCGGCGGAGGGGCGAAGGGCATGAATTGCATCACAATGCCGCGAGTCGGACCAGCTCTGCCGTCCGGGGCGCGGTGGCGGCAACGGCCCATCCCTGTCGGCCGTTCCGGGAGCGCCGAGCCATGGGGTCCGAAGCAACGGTGCCCCGGACCGTTTCCGGAGGGGCTCAGGCGACCCTTCCCTGTCGCTGGGGGCGCCTGGTAGAGAGGAGTGGGGGCTCTGTCACCACATCGGAAGTCTCACCATGAACCAGGACAACGCACCCAGCCTCATACCCTTCACGATCGACCTGACCTTCGAGGAAGCCCGGCGACGGGCCGAGGTCGTGGCCGCGCTCGGCCCCGACTGGGACCCGGTGGCCGCCCTTCGGGGCGAGGACGAGGCGTACGCACTCCTCTATTCAGGTCTGGACGCCGAGCAGCAGCGCACCTACGACATGCTGGTGGCGGCCGGTGTCCTGCCACGGGAGGACCCGGGCCGTGCGGCTTCCCATTGATCCGCAGGCGGACCCCGCCCGCCGCGCCTGGGTGGCCTGCCCCGTCTGCGACGACGCCCGCCACTGCGCGACCTGCGCGGACCGCCGCAACTGCGGCGACCACTGGCGTTACCTGATCTCCAACAACGGGCCGATCGTCCACCTTCAGTGCCCGCGTTGCACGCACATGTGGTCCTGGAACACCCGCCCCGGCGTCCCCCGCCCCGGCGACGGCGGCCCCTGCCCCTGATTCCGGACTGCACGACTGACTGTGTACCCGCAGTCCCGCCTATGTGCGCTCCGGGTACACAGGCTCACAACCGGCCAGCCGGACAGGGCCAATTGGCACACATTGCCCCCATTCACTCCCGCCCCCCACCCACGGCGGGTGACCAGCGGGGCATGAAGCCCAGCGCACATGCGGTGGCGAGCCGCTTGGCGAAAGCCGGGCCACCCCACTCCACTACCGCGTGCCCCGCAGGGCGAACCGGCCCGGCGGCCTGGGTCCGGCCCCAGCAACAAACATGGCCCCCAGGGGCCCCCGGCCGCCCCCTCCCACTGCCCTTTCCAGCGGTGGAGGGACGGGAGTCAAGGGTGGAGCGAAGCGACATCGGCGAAGCCGACGCGACGTCAGGAGCGCCCTTGACGCCCGGCACGCAACCGCGAACACCGGATCAGGGAGGGGGCGGCCCTCCGGTGACCCCTCGAATCCGGCCCACCCCGTCCCCCTCGGCACCCGTTACCCCCGTAACCCTCGGCACCCCCGTCACCCCTCGGCGGCAACCCCGAGCCGGCCAGTGCGCGCCACCACTGCGCACCACCACTGAGCGCCGTCACTGCGCGCCGCCGCTGCCCGCCCGTCACTACGCGCCGTCGGTGAGGCCGGGATTCAGGTCCTCCAGGGTCATGGGCTCGCCCGGGAGCGTGAGGTTCGACGGGGTGCGCAGGGAGTCGAGGAGCAGGGACATGGCGCGCTCCGACATCTGCCAGGACGTGATGCCCGGCGGGGCGCCCAGTGGCCGGAGCAGCAGGGAGAGCAGCGCGGCCACGTCACCGCTGCCCACGTCCGGGCGTAAGGTGCCCTCCCGCTGGGCCGAGAGGACCAACGCGTCAAGGAGCACGAGCAGTTCGCGCTGTAACCAGGCGACCTCCGGATCCGCCAGGGCGGCGGGGGACACCGGTGGGGAGAGGATCGTGAGGTGCACGCTCAGCTGGAGCTCGCGTGACGTACGGACCACTCTGACCAGCGCGTCCCAGGCGCTGCGCTCTTCCGTGACCGCTGCCCTGGCCTCCGCGAGGACCTTCGCGAAGCTGTCGTGCGCGACGGCCAGGACGAGTGACGCCCGGTCGGGGAAACGCCGATAGAGCGTGCCGATACCGACCCCGGCCTGCCGGGCGATCTCCTCCATGGGTACGTCGGGCCCACGCGCGCCGAACACCCGCTTGGCCGCGGCGAGAATCTGGTCGCGATTACGCCGGGCGTCGGCCCGCAGGGGCCTTGCGGAATCCTTTGCCATGGCACCGCCTCTCCGTAGGGGCTCCATAAGGGATGGCTGATTCTGCCCCCTCATCTGGACGAAAAACCTCCACTTAGTTATTGCCGAAGGTGTGCGCGAGCGGTCCCCTTTTGGCCGGTACACATGAAATGGAGTGATCCGATAGTCAACATCCCTGATGTTGACTATCGCCCCGACACGAACGGGCGGTCCGAGGTAAACGGCCCGCACGGTACGAACGGCCGGCGCGTCGGGACCGATCTGTCCGACGCGCCCGATCGGTCGGCCCGACGGGCCCGATGCGCCCGATCGCTCGGTCCGACGCGCCCGATTAGGCCGACACGACACTCTCCCTCCCCGTACCTTCCCGACCCATGGCCAATGAGGAGAATTCGGGATGGGGAATTACATGATGCCCAAACCGCCCAAGCCGGAGATAAACTTAACCGCCGGTAACCGGATCTCAAGCGGGTCGAAATTTACCGGCACTCGTGAGCGCTGGGCACGATTCCCGCCAGGCTCACACCACGTCGTTGACACGGCTGGGGAGATCACCCAGACTCAAATCCGGTACCGCCACTGGATCTCAGACTGACTCCGGATTTCAGGATTACGCGAAACTCGGGAACAGCACACACCGTTTGACCTGCGGTGATGTTAGTGATCATGGACTTTCGCATAAGCCTCCATGCATCGAGATTTTACTGAACGGCGAAGTCGAGCAGGAGGTGAACAAGGCATGATGACATATATGCAACATGTTCAACGCATTGACAAGTGTTCAGCGGTTCAATTCGCGAACGACATGTGCTTCACTCGCGCGACCGAAGGAATATCGCGATGAGTACACACGTCTCCTCGCCTGCTGGGCCGCAAGCCCTCCTGTCGCCGAGCGTAGTGCGATCCACGGTATTGCCCGTTATTCAGCAGCAGGTTTCCGCGCTGGAGCCGACGCTGGCACGGGTCTGCCGTTACCACCTGGGTTTCATTGACGAACATGGTGACCCCAGCAGCGGTGGGGACGGCAAAATGACCCGCGCCAGCCTCATGACGGCGGTGGCCGATGGAGTCGGCCTGCGGCCGGAGGACGTGCGGTCCCAGGCGGCAGCGGTGGAGTTGCTGCACAACGCGACCCTGCTCCACGACGACATCGCCGACGCGGACGAACTGCGTCGCGGCCGCCCGGCCGCGTGGAAGGTATTCGGCGTAAGTCTGGCCATACACGCCGGGAACGCGCTACAGGCTCTCGGGCTGCGGATGGTCGTGGACGACTCCGGCCCCGGCCACAACGAAATCGCCAGCTCGTTCGCCGAGGCCCTCGGTTTGGTTCACGCGGGCCAGGCTCGCGAGCTCACCCTCCGGCCGGACCCGGGCCACAGCCTCGCGACGTACGAGCAAATGGTGCTGGAGAAGGCTTCAGCACTGCTGGAGTGCTCACTGGGTGCGCCGGCGCTGCGGGCGGGCAAACCGGAGAACGTCCTGGCCGCCCTGCGCGACGCGGGCCGGCACTTGGGCATCGCCCTGCAGATCTCCAATGACGTGGAGGACATCTGGGGCGATCCCGCGGTGACCGGCAAGCCCATCCGGGGAGACATCAAGCGCCGCAACCTGACCTTCCCCACGCTGTCCGCCCTGTCCGCAGACAGCCCGGCCGGCGACCGGCTGAGCCGGTTGTGGCAGGCGGATGACATCACGGCGGAGCACCTGCAAGCGTTGGCCGACCTCATCGACGAGGCCGGTGGCCGTGACTCGGCCCAGAAGCTGTCCCGCCATCACCTGGACTCGGCTGTCGAGCACCTCGGACGAGCCGGACTGTCCCCGACCGCGGCCGCCGAACTGACCACTCTGTTCGACCGCATCGTCAATCGCGCAGCATGACCCGCGCCGCCCGACAGGGCCGGCAAGTGAATCGGAGCATACCAACATGACCACGACCCACGACACCACGGCCTCCCCTGTCATCCGCAGCGAATTCGAGCGCCGGGCGCAGGCCCACTACGAGACCAAGACGCAGGACCCGATCAACCTGCTGCTGGGCGAAGAGGACGGGCTGTACCACCACCACTACGGCGTCGGCCCCTACGACAAATCCGTGCTGGAGGTTCCCGAGCCCGAGCGGGACGCGGCGATTCTCACGGAAATGGCCCGGATAGAGAACGAGCAGGTCGAACTGGTGCTGCACGGGCTGGGCTCGCTCTCGCCCGACGCGAGGGTGCTGGACGGCGGATCGGGGCGCGGCGGCACGTCCTTCCTCGTCAACCGGCGGTTCGGGTGCGAGGTGGTCGGTGTCAACTTCTGCGCCCACCACATCGAGTTCGCCGAGCGTCTCGCCAAGGAGAAGCACGGCTGCGACGACAAGGTCTCCTTCAAGTTCGCCAACATGTGCGACACCGGTCTGCCCACCGGATCGTTCGACGCCGTGTACACCAACGAGACCACCATGTACGTCAAGCCCGCGGAGGCCTTCGCGGAGTTCGCCCGGCTCCTGCGCCCGGGAGGCCGCTACGTCTGCGTCACCTGGTGCGCCAACGACACGGTGTCGACCGACAGCGCGGCGGTGAAGGCCATCGACGAGCACTACGACTGCCACATCAACAGCCGCAGCGAGTACTTCCAGGCGCTCGCCGACAACCACCTCGTGCCCTCGCAGGTCTGGGACCTGACCGAAGAGGCCATCCCTCACTGGGAGCTGCGATCCCAGTGGGGACTGGCCACCGGCGTGGAGCAGCCGTTCCTCGACGGGCACAGGAGCAATGAGCTCAACTACATAGTCGTGGTCGCCGAGTACACACCGCCGGCCTAGAGAAACCGTCGCTCCTCGGACACGGGAGCGAAGAACTGGGGCTGCCCGGCCGTTGTCGCCGAACCCGCAAGGGCGGCGAACGGCTCGGGTGTGCCAGGTCAGGCCGGAGTTACCCGCACCGCGCGCACGGCGGGTGCCCCCGAGACGATGCTCGGTGCTCGGGTGGTGCCCGCCGTTCCGGTGATCAACCGGTCGGATCGTGGGTACGGCGGTGGGGCGTTTCGACGGGACCGGGTCCCGTACCGCGCGGGGGCGACTGCCTGGTCGCACTCGGCGTCGGCGCCGGCGGAGGTTGTCACGGGTCATAACGATGTGGAGATTGTCAGTGAACACCCCAGCTCAATTGCCCTTCGAGCAGACGCATCTGCTGCATGTCGCGCCACAGTTGCGCACGCTCCAGTCCCAGGGCACGGTCCATCGGGTCCGTACCGTCGACGGGGACGAAGCATGGCTGGTCACCGGTCATGCTCAGGTACAGCAGTTGTTGGACGACGACCGGCTCAGCCGCTCCAATCCCGACCCGGGGACCACCGCTCGTGACAAGGGGTCCGCGTTTCTCGACAGCCTGCTGGGCGATCTCGCCGCCGACCACGCCCGGATGCGTTCGGTGCTGGAGCCGCCCTTCTCACCCGAGCTGATGCTGGCGCTGCGGTCCCACGTCGAGTCACTGACCGAGCAACTGCTGGACGAACTGGCCGGGCAGACGCAACCGGTGGATCTGCGCCTGGCCTTGGCGCTGCCGCTGCCGATTCTGGTGATGTGCGACTGGCTCGGCGTGCCCCATGAGGACAAGGACAAGTTCAGCATTTGGACCCAGGACGCCGCCAATGTGCAGGACCCCGCCCGGTCCAAGCAGGGGATGGGCCAGCTGTTCGGCTACTGCCAGCAGCTTGTGGCTGACAAGCGGAAAAATCCGGGCGATGACGTGATTTCGAGGCTGTGCGCGACGGAGGGCCTCAACGACAAAGAAGTCGTGGGCCTGACCGCGTTGCTGCTGTTCGGTGGTTACGAGACCACGGTGGCCCGCATCGGCACGGGCGCGCTGCTGTTGCTGACCAACCCTGAGCAGCGGCAGAAATTGCGGGACGACCCGAGCCTCGTCCCGGGCGCGGTGGACGAGATCCTGCGGATGTCCATGCCGAACCCGCACAACGGCGGGATGCCCCGTTATGCGCTGAAGGACCTGGAGATCGACGGCACCACCATCCGGGCCGGAGAGCTTCTGCTGCTCAACATCATCGCGGCCAACCACGACGAGACGGTCTTCGCCGACCCCGAGCGGGTCGATGTCACCCGTCATACCGCGGGGAGCCTCACCTTCGGACACGGCATGCACTCCTGCGTCGGCGCGCCGCTGGCCCGGATGCAGTTGCAGGTGGCGCTCGCCCGGCTGGTCGAGCGATTCCCGACCATGCGTCTGGCCGTCGAGGTGGATGATCTGAGGCTGCGTCACGACACGCTGACCGGCGGGCTGGTCGAACTTCCGGTGACGTGGTGAGCGGTGCCTCCGCGGCTGCGGGCCGCAAAAGTCCCCCGAAGATATCTGAGCGCCTGGTCAAAAGCAGCCCTGAGCCACTCCGCCTCTATCTCATTCTGATGCGGCTGCACGCACCCACGGGTGTCGTGCTCTACCTCCTTCCAGGCTTGTGGAGTGTTTCCCTCGCCTCCGAGCGACGACCGGACCTGCTGTCGGTGGTACTGCTCGCCCTCGCGGCCGTGCTGGTGCGCGGCGCGAGCTGCGCGGTCAACGACGTCGTCGACAAGGACATCGACGCCCAGGTCGCCCGTACGGCGTCGCGTCCTGTCGCGGCGGGGACGATCAGCGTCGGGAAGGCACTGCTCTTCGGCGCCGCACAGGCTGTTGTCTCACTGCTGCTCCTGGCGATGGTGAACGGGGAGACAGCCCTGGTCGTCGCGGTCTCGTACCCGTTGCTCGTCGCGTATCCCTACATGAAGCGCATATTCCCGTGGCCCACGGCGTGGCTGGCGTTGGTGATCAACGCTTATGTGCTGGCCGGCTGGTCAGCGGTGACCGGGAGTATCGACTATCCGGCGGCAGTGTTCGGCCTGTACGCGTGCGGGTTCTTCTGGACCCTGTTTCACGACACGGTCTATTCCCACCAGGACAAGGAGTACGACCGGAAAATCGGCGTCAGGTCTTCTGCTCTGATGTTCGGGAGGTCCAGCAAGGCGTGGCTGGCCGTCTTCATCGCGCTGAGCGTCGCCGGCGCACTGTGGGCCGGTGCCGAGGTGGGTACGGGTTGGGCTTTTCACGTGCTCGTCCTGGCCGCGGGGAGCCTGCTGGCGTACCAGGTCGTACGGGTGGATCTGGACGATCCGAAATCCTGCTGGGACACCTTCGTCACCAATCGCTATTACGGCTGGATCATTCTCGCGGCGACGGTCGCCGGACAGTTCACCTGACGGAGCCGCATCCGCGTGGTACGCGACCGCGATGTCGCGGCCCCGGTATGTGATCAGGTCAAAGACTGAAGGATGGGATACGAATGACGGATTCGATGTGGCAGGGCAGTGGCGTCGACCTGGACGCATACCTGTCTCGTGTGGGATATCCGGCCGACGTCGCTCCGGATCTCGCCACGCTGCGGGGCCTGCACGCCGCCCACGTCGGGGCGATCGCCTTCGAGAACATTGACGCGGTGCTCGGGCGGCCGGTGCCGTTGGACCTGGACAGCGTCCAGGACAAGATCGTGCGACGGGGCCGTGGCGGCTGGTGTATGGAACACGTCGTCCTGGTGGCAGCCGTGCTGGACCGGATCGGGTTCACGTTCTCGGCGCTCTCGGCCAGGTCCAGGGTCCGCACCGGAAGCAAGGTGGGGCCGGCTGTCCACGTCGCCCTGTGCGTCGAGCTGGACGGTGATCGCTGGCTCTTCGACGTGAGCTTCGGTGGGTACGGGCTGCATGAGCCGATCCGTCTCGCCGAGAACTCACGGCTGGACGGCGACTGGCCCTTTGACATGGTGCGGGAACCGCACGGCGAATACGTACTGCGATCCGTGCGGCCCCAGGGAGCGGTGGAGCTCTACGGTTTCACCACGGACCCGCGCTATCCCTCGGACTTCGAGCTCCTCAACCACTTCTGCCTGACCCATGCTCGCTCACCGTTCAACCACCGGATGGTCCTCCAGCGCACACAGCCCGCGGTGAGGCACGTTCTCATCGGCAACACACTCACGGAAATGCGACTTGGAGAGCCGCCGGCGCAGCGGGAACTCGACGAGGACGAGACGCTTTCCGCTCCCGAGAAGATCTTCGGGATCGCATTGGAACCGAGCGATGTCCAGTCCCTCAAGGCCACGTCAGGCACGACGGGGACCGGTCTCTGACCTGGACCGGGCGTGCGCCCGGCTCATCCATGGGCAGTAGGCGAGATCATAAGGATCAATATGGACGAGATGCCCATTAACCCGGAATTCGGAGCATTCTCCGTGGTGGAACGGCTGCGGTCGCTCCCGGAACACGATCCGGATGACGCGGTGGAGAACGCCATCCTCAGCAGGCTCGCCGGCAACTGGGACCGGCGCGCCACCGTCAGGCGGCGGGAGGACACTCTGGACGACGTGTTCGAGCAGGACAAGCCGGACTTCCCGGTGGCCCTGCTGCCTTTCCGGAATCACCCCACATTTCTCGGTCTCGACGACAAGGTCAAGGCACGGATACTTGCGTGGGGTTGGGTGGCCTTCAACAAGAACGTCATGGACATCGAGCAATTCGTGGTCAACCCGGGGTTCAGCCTGATCACCAACGGCGCCTTCGACACGGGGCTGGGCGATTCGATGGCCATCGCGGTGACGCAAGCCATGGTTGATGAGCAGTACCACACGCTGATGCACCTGAACGCCAGCGCCGTGACGCGTCGGCAACGCGGCTGGAAAATGCCGGAGTCCGCACTTCCCTTCGGCCGCAAAACGCGCCGGCACGCACACCAGCTCGCCGCCGCTGAGACACCTGAGCATCAGGCTCTGGTCTCACTCGCCTTCACCACGGTCGCGGAAATCTCCATAAACGCCCACCTGGACCTCATTGCCGAGGATCAGGAGATCCAGCCCATCAACCGTCTGACGGCCGTCCTGCACAACCGTGACGAATACTGTCACGCCTCGATCGCGAGCACCGTCGCGCAGGAGACATGGAAGCGTTTCACCGGCGGACAACGCGACTACTTCCTCACCGCGCTGGCCGACGGGATGGAGGCGTTCGCCGCCCACGACTTCACGACCTGGGCGAGGATCCTGGAAGTGCTCGGAGTGGAGGGGGGCGGACAGATGCTGCACGACATCGAGAACGCCTCCGGCGGTGGACGGCTCCTTCAGGACTTCAGCGGATTGCGGCAACTGTGCCAAGAGCTCGATGTCCTCGACTCCCTCCCCTTCGACTGGTCGACGGTGACGACCGGAACTCCCTGACGACCTCCGACCACGCCGCACCTGATGTCCAAGCCCCGTAGGCCGAGCAGCGATCCAGCGGACCGGGCGGTGCCCGCCGAAGCTCAGAGACAACGCACTCCCCCCTCTTCCGCTCTTTGGCTTTCCGCCTCCGACAACCCCTGGTGCTGACCCATGCGCGTCTTGCTCATCGACAACTACGATTCCTACACCTACAACCTGTACCAGCTCCTGGCGAAGGTGTACGGCATCGCGCCCGTCGTCGTACGGAACGACGCCACCGCCTGGGACCACCTCGACCTGGACACCTTCGATGCCGCGGTCATCTCGCCGGGACCGGGGCACCCGGCCGTCCCTCGCGACTTCGGCCGTTCCCGCGACGTCCTGGAGGACACCCGGCTCCCGGTCCTGGGTGTGTGCCTCGGGCACCAGGGCATGGGGCTCCTGGCGGACGCGCGCATAGCCCCCGCCCCACAGCCCCGACACGGATACCTGTCCACGATCCGGCACAGCGGTGACGGACTCTTCGCCGGCATTCCGCAGGAGTTCACCGCCGTGCGCTACCACTCGCTGAGCATCGCCGAACCCGTGCCCGACCACCTCCGGATCACCGCGCGGGCCGAGGACGGAGTGGTCATGGGCCTGGCCCACCGTGACCGGCCCTGGTGGGGGGTGCAGTTCCACCCCGAGTCGATCTGCACGGAGCACGGCGCCCGCCTCGTGGCGAACTTCCGTGACCTGGCGCTCGCCTCGGGCTCACGTGAGGGCGGTGTCAGCATCCGTGACCGCCGGGTCGGCGCCGGCACCGGTGACATGCCCGCGCCTGTCGCACCGCCGGCTCCGCCCGCACACCCCGTACAACTCCAGGCGCGGATCCACACCCTGGACAGGGCCGTCGACACCGAGGCCGCCTTCCAGGCCCTGTTCGGTGCCGGCTCACGTTCCTTCTGGCTGGACAGCTCACACGTCGAACCGGGCCTGGCCCGCTTCTCCTTCCTCGGCTCCGCGGAAGCTCCCGGAACCGAGATGCTGACCTACCGGGTGGAGGACGAGCACGTCGTCGTGGAACCCGCGGAAGGGATCCGGCGACTGGAGGGCGGCACCATCTTCGACGCCCTCAACCGCCGCACCGACCGTGTGGTCGCCGGCGTCGAGGAGTTGCCCTTCGATTTCGCCGGCGGCTACGTCGGTTACTTCGGTTACGAGTTGAAGGCCGATCTCGGCGCCCGTCGCACCCACCGGTCGGAGACCCCGGACGCCGTGTGGCTCCAAGCCGACCGCTTCATCGCCGTGGACCACGCCGAGAACCGTACCTATGTCGTCGCCGTGTGCGAGGAGCAGGACTCGGACGCCGCCCAGAAGTGGATCAGCACGGTGGTACCCGAACTGGCCGACCTGCCCACCGCAGGGCCCGACACGTCTCCCCCGCCCCGCGCCGAGAACCACGACGCGTCGAGACGGCTGGTCCGCTCGCGCGACCAGTACCTGGCCGACATCGGTGAGTGCGATCGACGACTGCGGGAGGGCGTGAGCTACGAAATATGCCTCACCAACAAACTCCGCCTGCCCGCGCCGGCGAACGATCTCGCCTACTACCAGCGCCTGCGCCGGCTGAACCCCGCTCCTTACGCCGCGTTCCTGCGCCTCGGCGAGGTCTCGGTCTTCAGCTCCTCACCCGAGCGATTCCTCAAGGTGGACGCCACCCGCACGGTGGAGACCAAACCGATCAAGGGAACAGCGCCCCGCCACCCGGACCCGCGGACCGATGACGAGATACGGCGCTCCTTGCAGATGGATCCCAAGACGCGCGCGGAGAACCTCATGATCGTGGACCTGCTCCGCAACGACCTCGGACGGATCTGCGAGATCGACACCGTCACCGTCCCGTCCCTCATGGTGACGGAGTCCTACGCCACCGTGCACCAGTTGGTCTCCACGGTCACCGGGACGCTGCGTGATGACACGTCCGCGGTGGACGCGGTACGGGCATGCTTTCCCGGCGGATCCATGACGGGCGCGCCGAAGCTACGCACCATGGAGATCATCGACACCTTGGAGAGCGAAGCCCGCGGGGTCTACTCCGGAGCCCTCGGCTTCATCGGATACACCGGAACCACCGACCTCAGCATCACCATCCGCACCGCTGTGAGCCAGGATGGCGAACTGACCATCGGTGCGGGTGGCGCCATCGTGCTCGACTCCGACCCCGTCGCGGAGTACGAGGAGATGCTGCTCAAGGCCGAGGCGACCCTGCGGGCACTGCCCAAGGCGAGGGTCCCGGGCTCGTAGACGCAGCGGGCACGGTCGTACCGGTGGCGGCGTGGGTCACCGGTACGGAGAGCCGTGGCACCGCCTCTTTGTAGGGGCTCCGTAAGGGGTGGCCGATTCTGCCATCCCTCATCTGGACGAAAAAAATCCACTTGGTTAGTGTCGAAGGCGTGCGCGAGTGATCCCCTTTTGGCCGGTACGCCTGAAATGGAGTGATCCGATGAGCAGCATCCCCGATGTTGACCGTCACCACGACACGAACGCCCGGCACCGCATGAACGGCCGGTCCGACGGACCTGATCGGTCCGACATGACGCTGCCCGTCCACCGCACCTGCCCCTACGCCCCGCCCGACGAGTACGGGCGGCTGCGCGAGGAGACTCCGGTGGTGCGGGTCACCCTGCCCACCGGCGCCACCGCCTGGGCGGTCAGCCGCCACGAGGACATCCGTACGGTGCTGGCCGATCCCCGGTTCAGCTCGGACCGGACCGCTCCCGGATTCCCCGCGCTCAGCGAGGGCGCACGGCAGATCGCCGCCGACGCACGGCCCACGATGATCGGTCTGGACCCGCCCGAGCACGGCCCGGCCCGGCGTACGGTGCTCGGTGAGTTCACCGTGCGGCGGATGCGGGCGCTCCAGCCGCGGATCCAGCAGATCGTCGACGAGTGTCTGGACGCCATGCTCGCCGGGCCCCGGCCGGCGGACCTGGTGACGGCGCTGTCGCTGCCCGTGCCCTCGCTGGTCATCTGCGAGCAGCTGGGGGTTCCGTACACGGACCACGAGTTCTTCCAGCGCCATTCGTCCCAGCTGATCAGCCGCACCGCGTCGGCCGGCAAGAGGGTCCACGCGCTGGACGAGTTGCGGGTGTATCTGGAGAACCTGATCGCGGACAAGGAGCGGGAGCCCACCGACGATCTGCTCGGCCGGCAGATCCTGAAGCACCGCGAGGACGGGACGTACGACCGTGAGGACCTGATCGGCCTGTCGTTGCTGCTGCTGATCGCGGGCCACGAGACCACCGCGAACATGATCTCGCTCGGCACCATGGCGCTGCTCGAACACCCGGAGGAGCTGGCGGCGCTCCGCGCGGACCCGACGAGAACCCCGGCGGCGGTCGAGGAGATGCTGCGCACCTTCACCATCGCCGACACCGCGGTCCTGCGCGTGGCCAAGGCGGACGTGGAGGTCGGCAGGGTGCTCATCCGGGAGGGCGAAGGGGTACTCGTCCTCAGCAACGCGGGCAACCACGACCCGTCGGTCTACCCGCGCCCGGACGTGCTCGACATCGAGCGCGGAGCCCGTAACCACCTCGCCTTCGGGTTCGGCGCGCACCAGTGCCTGGGGCAGAACCTGGCCAGGATGGAGCTGCAGATCGTCTTCGACACCCTGTTCCGGCGGATCCCCGGGCTGAGGCTCGCGGCGGCCGTCGAGCAGTTGGCGTTCAAGGACGACAGCACCGTCTACGGCGTGTACGAGTTGCCGGTCACGTGGTGACCTGTCGGTGATCGGTCGGTGAAAGGAGCATCCGGTGGGTACAGAACTGCGGATCGTCGCGGATCGCGCGCGCTGTGTCGGCGCCGGTCAGTGCGTCCTCACGGCGCCTGAGCTGTTCGACCAGAGTGAGGAGGACGGGACGGTGGTCGTCCTGGCCGACGAGGTCGGGGAGGACGACCTCGACCAGGTACGGGAGGCGGTGCACATCTGCCCGAGCGGGGCGCTCGCGCTGAAGGCGCGCGAGGCCGGCCCGCTCAGCGCGACGGGGCCGGCCGGACACTCCGGCACGTGACGGGCGCCGGGCACCCCTCGCCGCGGCGGGTCACCGTACGATGCCCTGCGCCCGCGCGGCCGTCAGCCAGTGCGGGAATTCGGCGGTCAGCCGGTCGTACAGCTCACCGTCCGGGAGCTCGCGCGGGTTCTGGCCCGCGTGGAAGAAGCCCGCGTTGTCGACGGCGCGTTTCTCCGGCACCGGAAGGTCGTCGAGCTTGCGGAGGAAGTCGAACTGGCTGCTGTCCGGGTCGCCGAAGCCGATGAACTGCCAGAACAGCGGCAGCTTGGCGGCCTTGCAGAGGTAGCGCTCGGCGGCCGGCCGGCTGATCGGGCCGCCGTCCGTCTGGAAGACGACCAGGGCGGGGGCGGTCGAGCCGCTGTCCAGGTAGTGGTCGATCACGGCGTCCATCGCCAGGTGGTAGCTGGTCTTCCCCATGTGCCCGAGGGAGGCGACGATCTTGGCGATACGGTCCTGGTGACCGGCGAGGGAGATGTCCGTCTGCGCGTCGATGTCGGTGGAGAAGACGACGACCGGGACGATCCCGTCGTCGTCCAGGTTCGCCGAGAGACCCAGCACCCGGTCCGCGAGGGCCTGGACCGTGCCGTCCCGGTAGTACTCGCGCATCGAGCCCGAGTAATCGAGGACGAGGTAGACGGCGGCGCGCTCCCCGCTCAGCCCGTTCTTCTCCAGCGACACCTTCGCGCTCTTGTAGAGGCTGACCAGCGCGGGGGCCGTCTCCTCCACCTTGCGCAGGCTGATACCCGGGGCGGAAGGGACGGAAGGGGCGGAGCCAGGAGCGGTGACCATGCGCGGTCCTCTGCGGTCGACGGGGCTGAATTCCCCTGATTCTCCCACTGGTTCGGACGCACCGGTCCCCGGACGCACGCCACGGCGCCTGCCATGGGTCCGGTCGGGGACTGGAGGCAGGCGCCGCGTCTTGCGGGAGGGCCCGGGAGACGCTCCCCGGGCCGACACCGCCCGTACGCCTTTGTACGGGAGTCTCTTGAATGGTACGGGTCAGGCCATCAGCGCCCGGTCCGTCGGGCGGATCGGCGACGGGAGGTCGCTGGCCCCGGTGAGGTGGCGGTCGACGCCGGCCGCGGCCGAGCGGCCCTCGGCGATCGCCCACACGATCAGGGACTGGCCGCGGCCCGCGTCACCCGCGACGTACACGCCGGGCACGTTGGTCGCGTACTGCGCGTCGCGCGCGATGTTGCCGCGCTCGTCCAGCTCCAGACCGAACTGCTCGACCAGGCCGTTCTGCTGGTCGGTGCCGGTGAAGCCCATCGCGAGGGTGACGAGCTGGGCGGGGATCACGCGCTCCGTGCCCGCCTTCTGGTTCAGCTTGCCGTCCTTGAACTCCACCTCGATCAGGTGCAGTGACTGGACGTTGCCGTCCTCGTCGCCCTCGAAGTGGGTGGTGGAGACGGAGTAGAGCCGCTCGCCGCCCTCCTCGTGCGCGGAGGTGACCTTGTAGAGCATGGGGAAGGTCGGCCACGGCTGGTGCGCGGCCCGGTCGGTGCCGGGCTGCGGCATGATCTCCAGCTGGGTGACGGAGGCGGCGCCCTGGCGGTGCGCCGTACCGACGCAGTCCGCGCCGGTGTCGCCGCCGCCGATGACCACGACGTGCTTGCCCTCGGCGGTGATCGGGGAGACGGTCAGGTCGCCCTCCTGCACCTTGTTGGAGAGCGGCAGGTACTCCATCGCGAAGTGGATGCCGTTGAGGTCGCGGCCCGGGACGGGCAGGTCGCGCGAGATGGTGGCGCCCGCGGCGATGACCACCGAGTCGTACCGCTTGCGCAGGGTCGACGCGGTGATGTCCCGGCCGATCTCCGTCTCGGTACGGAACTTGGTGCCCTCCGCCCGCATCTGCTCGATGCGGCGGTTGATGTGCGACTTCTCCATCTTGAACTCGGGGATGCCGTAGCGCAGCAGCCCGCCGATGCGGTCGGCGCGCTCGTACACCACGACCGTGTGACCGGCCCGGGTGAGCTGCTGGGCCGCCGCGAGGCCGGCCGGGCCCGAGCCGATGACGGCGACGGTCTTGCCGGAGAGCCGCTCGGGCGGCTGCGGGGTGACGTCGCCGCTGTCCCACGCCTTGTCGATGATGGAGACTTCGACGTTCTTGATGGTGACGGCCGGCTGGTTGATCGCGAGGACGCAGGCGGACTCGCAGGGCGCCGGGCAGAGCCGTCCGGTGAACTCCGGGAAGTTGTTGGTGGCGTGCAGGCGCTCGCTCGCCGCCGTCCAGTCCTCGCGGTAGGCGAAGTCGTTCCACTCGGGGATCAGGTTCCCGAGCGGACAGCCGTTGTGACAGAACGGGATGCCGCAGTCCATGCAGCGCCCGGCCTGCTTGCTGATGATGGGGAGCAGCGAGCCCGGAACGTAGACCTCGTTCCAGTCCTTGACGCGCTCCTCGACGGGGCGGGACGTGGCGACTTCGCGCCCGGTGGTGAGGAAGCCCTTCGGGTCAGCCATTGGTCGCCGCCTCCATCATCTTCTCGGTGGTCTCGGTCTCGGAGAGACCTGCCAGCTCGGCGGCGTCCTTGGCGGCGAGCACTGCCTTGTAAGTGGTCGGGATGATCTTGCTGAAGCGGTCGGCGGCGGTCTCCCACTCGGCCAGCAGCTTCCCGGCGACGGTGGAGCCCGTCTCCTCCTGGTGGCGGCGCACCACGTCGTGCAGCCACTGCTTGTCGGTGTCGTCGAGGGGTTCGACGGCCGCCAGGTTCCCGGCGTTGACGTTGTCCGGGTCGAGGTCGATGACGTACGCGACGCCGCCGGACATGCCGGCCGCGAAGTTACGTCCGGTCTCGCCGAGGACGACGGCGTGGCCGCCGGTCATGTACTCGCAGCCGTGGTCGCCGACGCCTTCGGAGACGACCGTGGCGCCGGAGTTGCGGACGCAGAAGCGCTCGCCGGTGCGGCCGCGCAGGAACAGCTCGCCGCTGGTGGCGCCGTAGCCGATGGTGTTGCCGGCGATGGTCGAGTACTCGGCGAGGTGTTCGGCGCCGCGGTCGGGGCGTACGACGACCCGGCCGCCGGAGAGGCCCTTGCCGACGTAGTCGTTGGCGTCGCCCTCCAGGCGCAGGGTGACTCCGTGCGGCAGGAACGCGCCGAAGGACTGGCCGGCGGAGCCGGTGAAGGTGATGTCGATGGTGTCGTCGGGCAGACCGGCGCCGCCGAACTTCTTGGTCACCCGGTGGCCGAGCATGGTGCCCACGGTCCGGTTGATGTTGCGGATGGCGACCTGGGCGCGGACGGGCTGGGCTGCCTCGGCGCTGTCGGCACCGAGCGCGTCGGCGGCGAGCTTGATCAGCTCGTTGTCGAGGGCCTTCTCCAGGCCGTGGTCCTGGGCGATGACCTGGTGGCGCGGGGCGTTCTCGGGCAGCTGGGGGACGTGGAAGAGCGGCGCGAGGTCGAGCCCCTGGGCCTTCCAGTGGTCGACGGCGCGCTCGGTGTTGAGGAGTTCGGCGTGGCCCACGGCCTCTTCGAGGCTGCGGAAGCCCAGCTCGGCGAGGAGTTCGCGGACCTCTTCGGCGATGAACTGGAAGAAGTTGACGATGTACTCGGCCTTGCCGGAGAAGCGCTCGCGCAGCACCGGGTTCTGGGTGGCGATGCCGACCGGGCAGGTGTCCAGGTGGCAGACGCGCATCATGACGCAGCCGGAGACGACGAGCGGCGCGGTCGCGAAACCGTACTCCTCGGCGCCGAGGAGCGCGGCGATGACGACGTCGCGGCCGGTCTTGAGCTGGCCGTCGGTCTGGACGACGATACGGTCGCGCAGGCCGTTGAGCAGCAGTGTCTGCTGGGTCTCGGCGAGGCCCAGCTCCCAGGGGCCGCCCGCGTGCTTGAGCGAGGTGAGCGGGGAGGCGCCCGTACCGCCGTCGTGTCCGGAGATCAGCACGACGTCGGCGTGTGCCTTGGAGACACCGGCGGCGACGGTGCCGACGCCGACCTCGGAGACCAGCTTCACGTGGATGCGGGCCTGCGGGCTGGCGTTCTTCAGGTCGTGGATGAGCTGGGCGAGGTCCTCGATCGAGTAGATGTCGTGGTGCGGCGGCGGGGAGATCAGGCCGACACCGGGGGTGGAGTGCCGCGTCTTGGCGACCCACGGGTAGACCTTGTGGCCCGGGAGCTGACCGCCCTCGCCGGGCTTGGCGCCCTGGGCCATCTTGATCTGGATGTCGTCGGCGTTGACCAGGTATTCGCTGGTGACGCCGAAGCGGCCGGAGGCGACCTGCTTGATGGAGGAGCGGCGGGCCGGGTCGTACAGCCGCTCCGCGTCCTCGCCGCCCTCGCCGGTGTTGGACTTGCCGCCGAGCTGGTTCATGGCGATGGCCATGGTCTCGTGGGCTTCCTGCGAGATCGAGCCGTACGACATGGCGCCGGTGGAGAAGCGCTTGACGATCTCGGAGGCGGGCTCGACCTCGTCCAGCGGTACGGGGGCGCGTCCGGAGGTGAAGTTGAACAGGCCGCGCAGCGTCATCAGCCGCTCGGACTGCTCGTTCACCCGGCCCGTGTACTGCTTGAAGATGTCGTAGCGGCGGGTGCGCGTGGCGTGCTGGAGGCGGAAGACCGTCTCCGGGTCGAACAGGTGCGGCTCGCCCTCGCGGCGCCACTGGTACTCGCCGCCGATCTCCAGCTTGCGGTGGCTCGCGGAGATCCCGGAGGCGGGGTAGCCCTTGGCGTGCCGGGCGGCGACCTCCTGGGCGACGATGTCGAGACCGGCGCCGCCGATCTTGGTGGCGGTGCCGTTGAAGTACTTGTCGACGAACGTCTGGTCCAGGCCGACTGCCTCGAAGACCTGCGCGCCGCGGTAGGAGGCGACGGTGGAGATGCCCATCTTGGACATCACCTTGAGGACGCCCTTGCCGAGCGCGTAGATCAGGTTGCGGATCGCCTGCTCGGCCGTCAGGCCCTCGATGAACGTACCGGCGCGGACCAGGTCCTCGACGGTCTCCATGGCGAGGTACGGGTTGACGGCGGCGGCGCCGAAGCCGATGAGCAGCGCGACGTGGTGCACCTCGCGTACGTCGCCGGCCTCGACCAGCAGCCCCACCTGGGTGCGCTGCTTGGTACGGATGAGGTGGTGGTGGACGGCCGCGGTGAGCAGCAGCGAGGGGATCGGGGCGTGCTCGGCGTCGGAGTGCCGGTCGGAGAGCACGATGTTCCGGGCGCCGCTCTCGATGGCGGCGTCGGTCTCGGCGCAGATCTCCTCTATGCGGGCGGCGAGGGCGTCGCCGCCGCCGCTGACCCGGTAGAGGCCGGAGAGCGTGGCGGCCTTCATGCCCGGCATGTCGCCGTCCGCGTTTATGTGGACGAGTTTGGCCAGCTCGTCGTTGTCGATCACCGGGAAGGGCAGGGTGACGCTGCGGCAGGACGAGGCGGTCGGCTCCAGCAGGTTGCCCTGCGGGCCGAGCGAGGAGCGCAGCGAGGTGACAAGTTCTTCGCGGATGGCGTCCAGCGGCGGGTTGGTGACCTGCGCGAAGAGCTGGGTGAAGTAGTCGAAGAGCAGCCGGGGCCGGGCGGAGAGCGCGGCGATCGGCGAGTCCGTACCCATGGAGCCGATGGGCTCGGCGCCCGCGCGGGCCATGGGCGCGAGCAGGACGCGCAGCTCCTCCTCGGTGTAGCCGAAGGTCTGCTGGCGGCGGGTGACCGAGGCGTGGGTGTGCACGATGTGCTCGCGCTCGGGGAGGTCGGACAGCTCGATCTCGCCGGTCTCCAGCCACTCCTTGTAGGGCTGCTCGGCGGCGAGGGACGCCTTGATCTCGTCGTCCTCGATGATGCGGTGCTCCGCGGTGTCGACGAGGAACATCCGGCCGGGCTGGAGACGGCCCTTGCGGACGACCTTCGCCGGGTCGATGTCGAGGACGCCGACCTCGGAGGAGAGGACGACGAGTCCTTCGTCGGTCACCCAGTAGCGGCCCGGACGCAGTCCGTTGCGGTCGAGGACGGCGCCGACCTGGGTGCCGTCGGTGAAGGTGACGCAGGCGGGGCCGTCCCACGGCTCCATCATCGTGGCGTGGAACTGGTAGAACGCGCGCCGGTCGGCGTCCATGGAGTCGTGGTTCTCCCACGCCTCGGGGACCATCATCAGCACGGAGTGCGGCAGCGACCGGCCGCCGAGGTGGATCAGCTCCAGGACCTCGTCGAAGGAGGCGGAGTCGGAGGCGTCGGGCGTACAGACGGGGAAGATCCGCTCCAGCTTCGCGGTGTTCTCGGGGGTCCCGTCGCCGAAGAGGCCGGAGGAGAGCTGGGACTCGCGGGCGCGCATCCAGTTGCGGTTGCCCTTGACCGTGTTGATCTCGCCGTTGTGCGCGACGAAGCGGTACGGGTGGGCGAGCGGCCAGCTCGGGAAGGTGTTGGTGGAGAACCGGGAGTGGACCAGCGCGACGGCGGTCGCGAACCGGCGGTCCGAGAGGTCGGGGAAGAACGGTTCGAGCTGGCCGGTGGTGAGCATGCCCTTGTAGACGACGGTCCGGGCGGAGAGGGAGGGGAAGTAGACCCCGGCCTCACGCTCGGCGCGCTTGCGCAGCAGGAAGGCCTTGCGGTCCAGGGCGATGCCGGCGCTGGTGCCGTCCGCGACGAAGAGCTGGCGGAAGGCCGGCATCGTCGAGCGGGCGGTGGAGCCGAGCAGCTCGGGGGCGACGGGGACCTCGCGCCAGCCGAGGACGTCGAGGCCCTCCTCGGCGGCGATCGTCTCGATCCGCGAGACGGCGTGCGTGGCGTCGTCGGCGGGCAGGAAGCCGATGCCGACGGCGTACGAGCCGGCCTCGGGCAGGTCGAAATCCGCGACCTCGCGGAGGAAGGCGTCCGGCACCTGGAGCAGGATTCCCGCGCCGTCGCCGGAGTCGGGCTCGGAGCCGGTGGCGCCGCGATGTTCGAGATTGCGCAGTACGGTCAGCGCCTGCTCCACCAGCTCATGGCTGGCAACACCGGTGAGGGTGGCCACAAAGCCGACGCCGCAGGCGTCGTGCTCGTTACGGGGGTCGTACATCCCTTGCGGGGCGGGGCGACCGTCCATGGGCGACCAGGCGTCGGAACGCATCGGCTCTCCCGTCGTCGTGTGTATCGGCTTGGCATATGCGATTACCGAGGGACGACGCTGGCCCTCCAAGAAATTTCGTGCAGGTTACATGATGGAAAGCTTCTCGGGAAGCGGATACCGCGTTCCAGCATGTGGACACCGCTCGTAGCGGTGGATGTGGGGGCGCAGACGGACAGATCGTCGTCCGTTCGGCTGTGGCGGAGCTGGCTTCATTGCCTGCGGCGCCTACGGCTCATGCCCGTTGATGAACGACTCGAAACCGCCGAGTAACGGCTGCATATGTGGCGCCAGGCATAGTGTCGCACCCGTACGGCCGGAACGCCCAGGGACGTAGGTCACAGGGTGGACGATTTCCCCCGCCGTGCTGGGCCGGGCGGGGGAAAGATTTCGGCCGCGCCCTGTGTCGTACGCATGTACGGCGCGTACCGGCGGCGTACGGGGCGGATGTACGGGGCGAGCGTTACGGGTCGGGCGCGCCGGGGCGGATGTGCGGCGTGAGCGTTACGGGGATACGAGGAGGTCGCGTCAGAGCGCGGCGCCGAACAGCGCGCCGAGCCCGTACGTGAGCGCCGCCGCCGTACCGCCGAGGACGAGCTGCCGCAGCCCGCTGTACCACCAGCTCCGCGCCGTCACCCGGGCCACCAGCGCGCCACAGGCGAAGAGCCCGGTCAGGGCGAGCAGTACCGCGGGCCACAGCACGGTGGCGCCGAGCAGATACGGCAGGAGGGGCAGCAGCGCGCCCAGCGCGAAGGAACCGAACGACGACACGGCGGCGACCAGCGGCGACGGCAGGTCGTCGGGGTCGATGCCCAGCTCCTCGCGGGCATGGATCTCCAGCGCCTGCTCGGGGTCGCGCGAGAGCTGCGTGGCCACCTCAAGGGCCAGGTCGGGCTTCACGCCCCGGGAGACGTAGAGCGCGGCCAGCTCGGCCAGCTCGTCCGCCGGATGCTTGCGCAACTCCCGCCGCTCGACATCGAGTTCGGCCTGGACCAGCTCCCGCTGGGAGGCCACGGAGGTGTACTCGCCCGCGGCCATGGAGAAGGCGCCCGCGGCGAGCCCCGCCAGTCCGGTGATCACGATCGTCTGCTGAGAGACGGCGCCGCCGGCGACCCCGGTCATCAGCGCCAGGTTGGAGACCAGCCCGTCCATCGCGCCGAACACCGCGGGACGCAGCCAGCCGCCGTTCACATCACGGTGCGTGTGATTGTCGCGGTGGGCCTCGTGGAGGGTGGCCTCGGTTTCGATGATGGACATGCTTCTCCCCTTCACGGGGGCGGATCCCGGATCCGTCCGCGGATCGGTCCACACCCCCCAATGCTTCGAAAATACGCACGAAAAATCGCTCCCGCCAGCAAGGAAGGCCGTACTTACCAGCAGGAGGAAGGGGGTCAGGTGCCCGGATCGCCGAACGGTGGATCGCGGTGGAAGACGGCCATGGGCCGCCCCGGCCCGTCGTGGTCGGCGACGATCTCCACGGAGAAACCGAGACTGCGGTGGAAGGCGATGGAGCCGGCGTTGCCCACGGAGGTGACGGCCTTCAGCCGCTGCGCGCCCTGGTGCCGCGCGGCCTCGGCGAACGCCCCGTACAGCCGTCGCCCGAGTCCGGTGCCCCGCGCGTCGTCCCGGACGGCGACGAGATGGACGTACCCCGTGCCGGTCGGGGTGACGAACCCGAAGAGGTACCCGCGGATGCCGTCCTCACCGCGCGCCACCAGGCATGTCGGGCCGAACTCCCGCACCAGCGCGAGCAGGTGCAGCGACCGGAGGTCGCGCTCGCCCCAGTAGCGGGGATGGTCGGCGAGCACCTGGTGGACGTCCGCCATCCGCGCCGGTTCGATCCGTGTGCCGTCCGCCTCCGCCGTCATGGTCGCGAGCATGGCAGGTGATGCGCGTCCGCGGATGCCACCCGGGTGACAGCGGGGTGCCACCCGACTCGTCCGGTGTCCGGCGTGGCAGGGATGCCAGAACGAGGACGCAAGGACACGAGGGCGCAGTGGGTGCAGTGGGTGCAGAGGCCGAGGCGAGGGGGCACACCATGGAACGGACCGCGTGCGACCCCGCCGCCGAGATCGCGGTGGTACGGGACCGGGCGCGCGGCGCGCTGCTGGGACTGGCCGTCGGTGACGCGCTCGGCGCGCCCGCCGAGAACATGCGGCCCTCCGAGATCCGGCGCCGCTGGGGCCGGATCGAGGGGTACGTGGCCGAGCATCCGGCCGGTACGGACGACACCGAGTACGCCATCTTCTCCGGGCTGCTGCTCGCCCGGCACGGCTCGGCCCTGACCGTCGCCCATGTCGAGAAGGCGTGGCACCACTGGCTCGCGGACCACGACGAGGGCCCCTTCCGCGGGGCCGGTTTCAGCGAGCGCGGCACCCTGGAGAACCTGAGGCGCGGGCTCGCCGCGCCGATCACCGCCCAGCACCGGCACGCCTGGAGCGACGGGCTGGCGATGCGCGCCGCGCCGTTCGGGGTCTTCGCGGCGGGCCGCCCGGAGGAGGCGGCGCGGCTGGTCGCCGTCGACGGCCGGGTCAGCCACGACGGCGAGGGCATCTACGGCGGCCGGGCGGTCGCGGCGGGCGTCGCCGCCGCGATGACGGGCGCGGGACCCGCCTCGGTGATCGCCGCCGCGCTCTCCGTCATCCCCATGGACTCCTGGACGGCCCGCACCCTGCGCCGCGGCGTCGTCGCCGCGCAGCGCGCCTACCCCGACACCCTCACCAGGGAACGCGCGGTCCGCTCGGCGGTGGTCATCGGTGGCTACCCGTGGACCGACCTGGCGCCCGAGGCGGTCGGCCTGGCCTTCGGCGCGTTCGCGGCGGCGCGCGGCGACTTCCGTACGTCCGTGCTCACGGCCGTCAACATGGGCCGCGACGCGGACACCACGGCGGCGGTCGCGGGCGCACTGGCGGGCGCCCTGTCGGGGGCCCGGGCGATCCCCGCGGAATGGGCCTCGGCCATCGGCCCGGTGCGGGGAAGCTGTCTGCCCTCGATGCGCGGCTACCACGTCCTGGACATCGCTGACCTGCTCACTCCCTACGACGACGAACGGTTCGACAAGGTCCCGTGCGCCGCCGATCCGTACGGCGAGGGTCCGTCTGACGCCGATCCGTACGACAACGAAGAGGCGGCCACATGACAACGGAACAGGACGACGCGGCGGCCGTGGCGGGACCGGGGACGGGGACGGGGGGCGGACCGGGCGGGAGCGTGCGGGACGGTTCACGCGCCGGGGGTGGTTCGTACGGAGACGGTTCGCACGCCGGCAGCGCGTACACGGAAGGCAGGCACGGGCCCGGCCTGGCACCCGCCCCGGACACCGACGGTACGCACGGGCCCGGCCTGACACCCGCCCCGGACACCGACGGTACGCACGGGCCCGGCCTGACACCCGCCCCGGACACCGACGGTACGGGCGCGCCGGTGCGGCGCCTCGCGTGGGCGGCCGGACGCGGCCCACGCGACGGCCTCCCCCGCGCCGAGGCCTCATACGGGGGCGCTTCCGCCGCCGTATCCGGTACGGACGCTTCCCGTGCCGGCGTTTCCCCCGCCGCCGCCCGTGACGCCGCCGCCCGTGACCCGCTCCGGCGGATCGAGGGCCTGCTCCTCGGGCTCGCCGCCGGGGACGGGGCCGGCTGGCCCGCCGCGCGCCACCGGGCGGCCCGGATGCCCGAGTGGACCCGGCGGCTCACCCGCGAGCTGGACACGTTCGCCGAGCAGAACGCGACCACCACCCTCCCCGTCCCCATCGCCCTCAACCAGCCGCCGGAACCGCTCCGGCTCGGGCCCTCCGACGACGCCGAATGGGCCGCCTTCGCCGCCGGGTGCGTACTCGCCGCCGCCGGCCGGCGCTTCGACGGGTTCACCGCGGCCCGCAGGATCCGGGTCGCCGTCGACCAGGCCTGGAACTCCCTGGCCGGCGAGATCGCCGCCGCCGCGGCCCGCGCGCCCGAGGTCGAGTCGGCCGTGCCGCCGCTGCGGGCCCGCATCTCCGTACGCGCGGGCCTCGGCAATCTCGCCACCGGGCTGCGCCCGCCCGCCACCGGCCACGACAATCCGCACTTCTTCGACGACGCGGCCTGTGTCCGCGCCGCCGTCCTCGCCACCGTCCACCCCGGCGACCCCTCCGGCGCCGCCGCGCTCGCGGAGTTCGACGCCCGGTACACCCAGGACGGCGACGGGGTGCACGGCGCCCGCGCGATGGCCGCGGCCGTCGCCGCCGCGCTGGGCGGCGCGGACCCCGAGGCCGCCGTGGACGCCGCGCTCGCCCAGCTCCCCGGCACCACGGAGATCGGCCGCAACGCCCGCCACGCCGTCAAACTGGCCCAGGACTTCGCCCATGAACCGGCCGGCGCCTTCGCCCTCGTACCGCTGCTGGAGCATCAGATCGTCGACCACGTCTACAGCTACGGCATCGCCGCGGCCGAGACCGTCCCCGTCGCCCTCGCCCTGACCCTCGCCGCCCGGGGCGAGGTCAGCGGCGCGGTGCCGGCCGCCGCCTGTCTCTCCCGGGTCGCCGACTCCGCCCCCGCGCTGGCCGGCGCGCTGACCGGCGCGCTCGGCGGCGGGGACGCCGTACCCGCCGCCTGGCGCGACGCCTGCCGCACACTCGCGGGGTGCGCGCTGCCCCGGCTCGCGGGGACGGATCTGGTGGAACTCGCCGGGCTGCTCACAGCCACGGAACTGACCTTCCCGGGGGGACAATTCCGACATGACGACGCTGAGCACTCCCCCGACGCCCGGCACGCCCCCACCTCACACACCGCCCCAGACTCCCTCCCACACTCCGCCTCACGTCACACCTGACTCCTCCGAGCCTCCCGGCACACCGGCCCTCGCCGACCGGATCACCGGCGCACTGATCGGCGCGGCCGTCGGCGACGCGCTCGGCGGCCCGGTCGAGGGGTACTCCCCCGAGCAGATCGTGGAGCGGCACGGCGGCCGGGTGACCGGCATCGTCGGACCGTGGAACGAGGACTGGCGCACCGCGCGCCCCCTCGCCCCGTACCACAAGGGCGACGGGCACATCACGGACGACACCCTGATGACCCACGCCCTGATCCGGGTGTACGCCCAGGTCCGCGACCACCTCGACGCGTACGCGATCGCCGAGCACCTGGTCCCGGACCTGATCTCCACCCCGCGCTGGATCCCCGAGCTGGAGGCCGAGGCGCTGCCCCTCCAGCGGATCTTCCTCGCCGAGAAGTGGCTGGTCGCGCGGGTGCACTACGGGCATGTCGACCCGCGCGAGGCGGGCACGGGGAACATCGTCAACTGCGGCGCCGCGATGTACATGGCGCCGGTGGGACTGGTCAACGCCGCGCATCCGCGGGCCGCGTACGCCGAGGCGATCGATGTGGCGGGCGCGCACCAGTCCTCGTACGGGCGTGAGGCGGCCGGGGTCTTCGCCGCGGCCGTCGCCGCCGCCTGCGCGCCGGACGCCACGCCCGCCACGGTGGTGGAGACCTGCCTCGCCGTCGCGAAGGACGGCACGCGCGCCGCGATCGAGGCGGTGTGCGAGGTGGCCTCCCGCCACCGCTGCACGGAGTCGGCGCTGCGCGGGCTGCGTGAGGCCGTCGCCCCCTTCGACACGGTGGGACCGCTCTACCGCACGCCCTCCCTGGGCGCCCGCAGGCCCTCCCGGCTGCACTCCATCGAGGAACTCCCCATCGCACTGGGCATGTTGCTGATCGGCGCGGGCGACTACCGCCGTACGGTGCTCGGTTCGGTCAACTACGGCCGGGACTGCGACTCGATCGCCACGATGAGCGGCGCGCTCGCGGGGGCGCTCGGCGGCGAGGTGGCGGTCCCGACGGAGTGGGCGGACCGGGTGGCCGAGGCGAGCCGCCTCGATCTGCGCTCCCCCGCACGGGAGTTGACGGAGGTGGCGTACGAGGTGTTCGCGCGGGACACGGAGCGGCACCGGGCCCACGCGTCGGCCTTCGTCCGGCTGACCGGGCGTCAGTCGCGGGAGGTACGGTGACGGGCCTGCGGCTCACCTGGGTGCAGCCCGAGGACCTGGTGGGCCATGAGCTGCGCCAGGCGGCGGAGGACGGCCGCGACGCCACCGAGATCGCCCACCGCTGGCGGGCGGCGGGCGGGGCTCCAGCCCCGGGGCGCGCGGGCGCCTCTCCGGAACCCGCTACGCCTCAACTACGCGTGCTGGCTGCCCAGTTGCTGGACGAGCTGGCCGAGCTGCCCGCCCCGCACGCCGAGGCCGAGCCGACGGATCTCGCCGCGGTCCGGGCGGCCTGCCCGTCCTGGCCTCCCGGACCGCGGGGAGCACGTGACGAGGAAACCCGCTCCGCCTCTCCCTCGCTCCCCCAACCCGCCCTCACCCAGCCCGCGTTGCACGCCGCCTGGCTCGGTCGCGCCGCCGGCTGTCTGCTCGGCAAGCCCGTCGAGAAACTCCCCCTCGCCGGTATTCGCGCCCTCGGCCGCGCCACCGGCAACTGGCCCCTGCGCACCTGGTTCACCGCGCGCGGGGTGCCGGCCGAACTGGCCGCCGCGTACCCGTGGAACCGGCGCTCCGGACCGACCTCGCTCGCCGAGAACATCGACGGGATGCCCGAGGACGACGACCTCAACTATCCGCTCCTCAATCTGGTGCTTCTCCGGCGCCACGGACCGGAGTTCACCACCGCGCAGGTCGCCCGGGTGTGGCTGGACGAGCTGCCGGCCGGGCGTACGTTCACCGCCGAGCGGATCGCCTACCGCAATCTGCTCGCGGGGATCGAGCCGCCGGACACCGCCCGGTACCGCAACCCGTTCCGGGAGTGGATCGGGGCGGCGATCCGGGCCGACCCGCACGGCTGGACCCACCCCGGCGACCCCGCGTCCGCCGCCACGCAGGCCTACCGGGACGCGACGCTCACCCACACCGCCAACGGGGTGTACGGCGCGATGTTCCTCGCCGCGGTCATCGCGGCGGCGGCCCACAGCGCCGATGTGCACGCCTGTCTGCGGGCCGGGCTCCGCGTCGTACCACCACGCTCCCGGCTGGCCGAGGCCGTGTGTCTCGGCATCGAAACGGCCGGTGCCCAGGGGGACTTCGACGCCGTGGCCGATGTGCTGCACGCCGAACTCGGCCACTACCACTGGGTTCACGCGGTCCCGAACGCCGCGCTGCTCGCCGCCGCGCTCACTCATGCGGAGGGCGACTTCAGCGGCTCCATCTGCCGTGTCGTGTCCGGGGGCTGGGACACCGACTCGAACGGCGCGAGCGCCGGTTCGATCGCCGGACTGCTGGCCGGGCATCCGGCCAGGCTGCCCGACCGCTGGACGGCGCCGCTCAAGAACCGGCTCGCGACCTCCGTCGCCGGCTTCCACGGCATCGGCTTCGACACCCTCGCGGAGCTGACCCGCGAGACCACCCGCGCCGTACGCGGCGGAGCCGCCCCCGACCGCACCGAGACCGAGGTCCGATGACGCGCAGAACGTACGAGACGCACGAGACACACGGGGCGGACAGGGTGTACTCGGCGCACGGGACGACCGCCGCCACCGCGCCCGGAGCCCCCGCCCGCCCCTTCCCCCTCGCCGGGATGCGCGTCCTCGATCTCGCGACGCTCTTCGCGGGGCCGCTGGCCGCCACCCTCCTCGGTGACTTCGGCGCCGAGGTGATCAAGGTCGAGCACCCCACCCGCCCCGACCCGTCGCGCGGGCACGGCCCCGCCAAGGACGGCGTGGGCCTGTGGTGGAAGCTGCTCGGCCGCAACAAGCGGACCATGACGCTCGATCTCTCCACCCGGGGCGGCCGTGAGCTGCTGCTCGGGCTCGCCGCGCGCACGGATGTGATCATCGAGAACTTCCGGCCCGGCACCCTGGAGAAGTGGGGCCTCGGCTGGGACGAGCTCTCCCTGGCCAACCCCCGGCTCGTACTGGCCCGGGTGACCGGCTTCGGCCAGTTCGGTCCGTACGCGCACCGCCCCGGCTTCGGCACGCTCGCCGAGGCGATGAGCGGTTTCGCCGCCGCCACGGGCGAGCCGGACGGGCCGCCCACGCTCCCGCCCTTCGGCCTCGCCGACTCGATCGCCGCGCTGGCCACGGCGTACGCGGTGATGACGGCGCTCGGCGGGCGGGACGCGACGGGCCGGGGCCAGGTGGTCGATCTGGCGATCATCGAGCCGATCCTGACCGTTCTGGGGCCGCAGCCGCTCTGGTACGACCAGCTCGGCTACGTCCAGCCCCGTACCGGCAACCGCTCCCGCAACAACGCGCCCCGCAACACCTACCGCACCGCCGACGGCTCCTGGCTGGCGGTGTCCACCTCGGCGCAGTCCGTCGCCGAGCGGGTGATGCGGCTGGTCGGCCGCCCGGAGCTGATCGACGAACCGTGGTTCGCGACGGGCGCCGGGCGCGCCGGCCACGCGGACACACTGGACGACGCGGTCGGCTCCTGGATCGCCCGCCACACCCGTGACGAGGCGCTGACCGCGTTCGAGAGGGCCGAGGCGGCGATCGCGCCCGTCTACGACATCCGCGACGTGATGACCGATCCGCAGTACCGGGCGCTGGACACGGTCACCGAGGTCCAGGACCCCGAGCTGGGGCCGCTGCGGATGCAGAACGTCCTCTTCCGGCTCTCCGAGACCCCCGGCGCGATCCGCTGGGCGGGCCGGCCGCACGGCGCGGACACCGACACGGTCCTCGCCGAGCTGGGCCTGTCGGCGGCGCGGATCGCCGGGCTGCGCGCGGAGGGCGCGCTGTGAGCGGCGTGCCCACCCCGCTGACCTGGCTGTACGTTCCCGGGGACCGGCCGGAGGTGATGGCGAAGGCGCTGTCGTCGGGCGCGGACGTGGTGATCGTGGACCTGGAGGACGCGGTGGCGCCGGAGCGCAAGGCGTACGCACGGGCCGCCACCGCCGAGTTCCTGGCCGGGCCCCATCCGGTCCCCGTCCATGTCCGGGTCGCCGACGAGACGGACCTCCCCGCCGTCGCCGCGCTGCCGGGGCTCGAAGGACTCCGGCTGCCGAAAGTCACCCACGCCTCCGACATCCACCGCGCGGCGGCCCGCGCCCCCGGGGTCGCGCTCTACGCCCTGCTCGAATCGGCCCTCGCCGTGGAGCACGCCCACGCCATCGCCTCCGCGCACCCGGCGGTCCGTGGCATCGCCCTGGGCGAGGCGGATCTCCGCGCCGATCTGGGGGTACGGGACGACAGCGGCCTGGACTGGTCGCGCGGCCGGACCGTGGTGGCGGCCCGCGCGGCGGGGCTGGCGCCCCCGGCCCAGTCGGTCTTCCCTGACGTACGGGACCTGGACGGGCTGGCGGTCTCCTGCCGCCACGGCCGGGCGCTGGGCCTGCTGGGCAGGGCGGCGATCCACCCGCGTCAGCTCCCGGTGATCGAGCGCGCCTACCGGCCTTCCCCGCAGGAGATCGCGTCGGCGGAGGAGATCGTCGAGGCGGCGGCCGAGGACCCGGGCGCGCAGGCGCTGGTCGACGGGCGTTTCGTGGACGCGGCGATCGTGGCGGCGGCGCGACGCACCCTCGCCCTGGCGGTACGGGGACCGGAGGCGCTCACCTGACGCGACCGCCGGCCCGCCAGGCGCCGTCGCCGCCTCTCACCACGGCGCGAGGTCGAAATCCGGACCGGCCCGACCGGTCAGCTCGACGCTGATGTCCCACAGGGCCGCCCTGACGGGCTCCTGCGGTCGGCGAGCGGGGGTGTTCCCGGCCGGTGGTGGCCAGGGCCTCACCCAGGCGGCACCGACCGCCGGCTCACCGACGGAGGCCCGCCGTATCCACCGGCGGACGTCCGCCGTACCCCGTCATCACACGCCGACGGCGGCCCGGCACAGGCCGGACCGCCGTCGTACACCGCTTGTCCGCCGCAGGCTACCCGGCGGGGGTCTTCCCGGCGTCCGTGGAGCCGGAGCCCGCGTCGGCCTTGGCATCAGCCTTCGTGGCGGCCTTGGTGGCGCCCGCCACCTTCGCACCGGCCTTCGCGTCGTCCGCCTCGCCGTCCGACTTGGCCCCGGACCCGCCGTCCGCCTTCGCGTCGGCCTTCGGGTCGAGGTCGGGCTCCACGATCTCCTCACGCCCCGGCCGCAGCCGCGACGAGATCACGATGTAGGCCACCGCGAGCAGGAAGACGAGCGCCGCCGTCCAGACGTTCAGCCGGAGGCCCAGGATGTGGTGCGCCTCGTCGACACGCATGTACTCGATCCAGGCACGCCCCACGCAGTACGCCGCGACGTACAGGGCGAAGACCCTGCCATGGCCCAGCTTGAAGCGGCGGTCCGCCCAGACGACCAGGGCCGCGACGGCGACGCACCACAGCGACTCGTAGAGGAAGGTCGGGTGGTAGAGACCGGCTTCCCGGTTCGGGCCCGCGCTGATCTCCAGCGCCCACGGCAGATCCGTCGGCTTGCCGTACAGCTCCTGGTTGAACCAGTTGCCCCACCGCCCGATGGCCTGCGCGAGGACGATCCCGGGCGCGATGGCGTCCGCGTACGCCGGGAGCGGGATGCCCCGGCGGCGGCAGCCGATCCAGGCACCGACCGCGCCCAGCGCGATCGCACCCCAGATACCGAGGCCGCCCTCCCAGATCTTGAAGGCGTTGACCCAGTTCTCGCCCTCGCTGAAGTAGAGCTGGTAGTCGGTGATCACGTGGTAGAGACGGCCACCGACCAGTCCGAAGGGCACCGCCCAGACAGCGACATCGGCCACGGTGCCGACTTTTCCGCCCCGGGCGACCCAGCGCTTGCCGCCGTACCAGACGCCGACGAAGACACCGATGATGATGCAGAACGCATAGCCGCGCAGCGGTAGTGGTCCGAGGTGGAGCACTCCGGTCGACGGGCTGGGAATGTAGGCAAGGTCCATATCAGACCCGACGGTACAGGGCCGGGCGGGAGCTGAGGCAACCCGCCCGGCTTTTTTCTCCCTGACCGGCGTCCCTGAAGGGCAGCGGCCGGGCCGCTTCCCCACCGGTCGCCCCGGTATCCCCGGCACCGTCGGTGTCCCCTTGTTCAGGCGGCGGGCAGTGTGCCCGGCTGAGCCTGGGGCTCGGACGCGGACCCGGTCGCCGACTCCGGCGCGGGTGCCTCGTCGGGGCCGCGCTGGCCCCTCTGCGGGGCGCCCGCCGGGATCGAGGAGGGCGCCGTGGGCGTGGCCGTGCCCGGTTTCTTGCCCTTGTTGGCCTCCTGGACCCACTTCTTCAGATTCTGCGGGGTGATGTCCTCGCCGCCCTTCTTCGGGAAGACCGCCTCCCCGTTGAGCAGCACGGTCGGCGTCCCGGAGAAACCGCCCGTGCGGAACGCCTCGGCGGCCTTCGCCACCCACCGGTCGTGCTCGCCCTTCTCCACGCACTGCCGGAAGCCGGGCGCCGACTCCAGGCCGTTCACCTTGCCCGCCAGCTCCAGCAGCTTGCTGTTCCGCGCGAAGGCGTCGTCCGTCTCCAGCGGCTGGTTCGCGTACAGCAGGTCGTGGTACGGGGGGAACTTCCCGGCGTCCTGCGCGCACGCGGCGGCGTTGGCCGAGCGCAGCGAGCCCGTACCGCCCATGTTGCCGTCGATGATCGTCGCCAGGTGGTACTCGACCTTCAGCTCGCCCGACCGCTCCAGCCCGTGGATCACGCTCCGGAAGCCGTTCTCGAACTGGGCGCAGGCCGGGCAGCGGAAGTCCTCGTACACCGTGAGGGTGGACGGCGCGTCCGCCGCCCCCACGGGGATCGCCAGGTCGTCCTTGCCGTTCACACCGGACGGCGCGCTCACCGCGGCCGCCGCTTCCGCTCCTCTGTTCTTCTTCACGTTCGCCGCGATCACCCCGACGACACCGACGAGGCCGAGCACACCGGCCACGGCCGCCGCCATGATCAGCGTGCGCCTGCGCTTCTCGCGCGCCCTGTCCGCCACGCGTTCCTGCTGGAGCCGCTCTCTCGCGCTCCTCATTGACTCTCGGTTCTTCTCGCTCACGCCCACACAAACGAACCGGGGAGGCGCCTGCGCACCTCCCCGGTCCCACTTCCACCCGTACGGGTGACCCAGCCACCCGGTGCTCCCGGGGTCGGGCGGTCAGCGTTTGCGTACGCCCTCGGCAAGCTCGGCGGCCAGCTCGCGCACCGCGACCAGCCCGGCCGCCGCGTCGGGCGCGTCCAGCATCCGCTTGACGAACGCGGAGCCGACGATGACCCCGTCGGCGAAGCCCGCGACCTCGGCGGCGTGCTCGGCGTTGGACACCCCGAGCCCGACGCAGACCGGCAGCTCGGTGGTGGCCCGGGTCCGCGCCACCAGGTTCTGCGCCTCCAGGCCCACGGAGGTCCGCGTCCCGGTGACGCCCATCAGCGACGCCGCGTAGACGAAGCCGCTGCCGGCCGCGGTGATCGTGGCCAGCCGCGCGTCCTTGCTGCTGGGCGCCACCACGAAGACGGTCGCCAGACCGTGCTTCTCGGCGTGCTCGCGCCATACGGCGGACTCCTGGACGGGCAGGTCGGGCAGGATGCACCCGGCGCCGCCCGCCTCGGCCAGTTCGGCGGTGAACCGCTCGACGCCGTACCGGTCGACCGGGTTCCAGTACGTCATCACGAGCACCGGCTTGCCGGTCGCCTCGTACGCCTCACGGACCGTGCGCATCACGTCGGCGATCTTCACGCCGCCGCGCAGCGCGATGTCGTCGGCGGTCTGGATGACGGGGCCGTCGAGCACGGGGTCGCTGTGCGGCAGCCCGACCTCGACGATGTCGGCGCCGCCCTCGAACACGGCCTTCACGGCCGCGATGGAGCCGTCCACGGTGGGGAAGCCCGCCGGGAGGTAGGCGATCAGCGCGGCCCGGTTCTCGGCCTTGGCGCCGGCGAGCGTGTCGCTCAGCAGCCCGATGTTCCCGCTCACTTGGCGTCCTCCCCGTTACCGGTCCCGTTACCGTCGCCCTCGCCGGTGGCGCCGTCGTCGTACAGACCGAAGTACTTGGCGGCGGTGTCCATGTCCTTGTCGCCACGCCCGGAGAGGTTGACGACGATCAGGCCGTCCTTCCCCAGTTCACGCCCCAGATCCAGCGCCCCGGCCAGCGCGTGCGCGCTCTCGATCGCCGGGATGATGCCCTCGCTGCGCGAGAGCAGCAGCAGCGCCCGCATCGCGTCGTCGTCGGTCACGGCCCGGTACTCGGCGCGCCCGCTGTCCTTGAGGTACGCGTGCTCCGGGCCGATGCCCGGGTAGTCGAGCCCCGCGGAGATCGAGTACGGCTCGGTGATCTGGCCCTCCTCGTCCTGGAGGACGTACGACCGCGAGCCGTGCAGGATGCCGGGCTCGCCCGCCGTCAGGGTGGCGGCGTGCTCGCCGGTCGCGATGCCGTGTCCGGCGGGCTCGCACCCCACCAGGCGGACGTCCGCGTCGGGGATGAACGCGTGGAAGAGCCCGATCGCGTTCGAACCGCCGCCCACGCACGCCACGGCGGCGTCGGGCAGCCGTCCCGCGCGCTCCAGGATCTGGCGGCGGGCCTCGACGCCGATGACGCGGTGGAAGTCGCGGACCATGGCGGGGAAGGGGCGCGGGCCCGCGACCGTACCGAACAGGTAGTGCGTACGGTCGACGTTGGCGACCCAGTCACGGAACGCCTCGTTGATGGCGTCCTTCAGCGTCCGGCTGCCGGACGTGACGGGGACGACCTCGGCGCCGAGCATCCGCATCCGGGCCACGTTCAGGGCCTGGCGCCGGGTGTCGATCTCGCCCATGTAGATGGTGCATTCGAGCCCGAACAGCGCGCACGCGGTCGCGGTCGCGACCCCGTGCTGTCCGGCGCCGGTCTCGGCGATGACCCGGGTCTTGCCCATCCGCTTGGTCAGCAGGGCCTGGCCGAGCACATTGTTGATCTTGTGCGAGCCGGTGTGGTTCAGGTCCTCCCGCTTGAGGAAGATCCGGGCGCCGCCCGCGTGCTCGGCGAACCGGGGGACCTCGGTCAGCGCACTGGGCCGGCCCGTGTAGTGGACCAGGAGCTCGTCCAGCTCGGCGGCGAAGGCGGGGTCGCTCTTCGCCTTGTCGTACTCGACGGCGACCTCGTCGACGGCGGCGACCAGCGCCTCGGGGATGAAGGTGCCGCCGAAGGCGCCGAAGTACCCCTCGGCGTTCGGGACATGACCCTCGGGGTCGGGAATGAAGAACTCGGACACGCGGGAACTCCTCGGAAGCAACGGACGGAGAGCACCGTAGTGCGCCGGGCGGGCGTCGTCGCGCACCTCGTGGCGACCACCTGCTCCGGCGCGCACCGCGCCGAGGCCCTGGCGGAGGACCTATCGGTCCGCCGGGGCCCGGGGCGCGGTTACGGGCGCCATCGCATTCCGTTGACCTGGCCGGGTTCGTCCCCGATCACGTACCGCACCCGTCGTCCGTGCACCCGCCGGGCCGGCGCGCGGCAGCCACGCGGGCGGCACCCGCGCGCGAGCGGCGCGTGGGTGTCCGGCGTGACGGCCGCGGAGCGGGCGGTGGCGGCGGGCATGGCGGGGTCAGTCCCTCCCGTGCCGCAGCGCGGGGTGCGCGCCCGCGGCGACGAGGTCCGCGACCGCGGACTTCGGGTCACGGCCGGTGACCAGGGATTCACCGACGAGTACGGCGTCGGCCCCGGCGTTGGCGTACGCGATCAGGTCGTGCGGCCCGCGCACACCCGATTCGGCGATCTTCAGGATGCCGGCCGGGATCTCCGGGGCGACCCGCTCGAACGTGGAGCGGTCGACCTTGAGGGTCTTCAGATCGCGCGCGTTGACACCGATGATCTTCGCTCCGGCGTCGGCGGCGCGCTCGGTCTCGTCCTCGTCGTGGACCTCCACGATCGGGGTGAGCCCGATGGACTCGGCCCGCTCGATCAGCGAGACGAGCGCCGGCTGTTCGAGCGCGGCGACGATCAGCAGCACCAGGTCGGCGCCGTGCGCGCGCGCCTCCCAGAGCTGGTACGACGTGACGATGAAGTCCTTGCGCAGGACCGGGATGTCGACCCGGGCGCGGACGGCCTCCAGGTCGGCCAGCGAACCGCCGAAGCGGCGCTGTTCGGTCAGTACGGAGATGACGGCGGCGCCGCCCGCCTCGTAGTCGGCCGCCAGGGCGGCGGGGTCGGCGATCGCGGCGAGCGCGCCCTTGGAGGGGCTGGAGCGCTTGACCTCGCAGATCACCTGGACGCCCTCGCCGCTCAGCGCGGCGACGCCGTCCTTCGCCTGGCGCGCCTTGGCCGCGCGCTCCTTGAGCTCGTCGAGGCCGACGCGCGCCTGCCGCTCTGCGAGGTCGGCGCGTACGCCGTCGATGATCTCGTCGAGCACACTCACGCGAGCGGCCCCCTTCCAAGACGGGTGCGGTTCAGTTACGGATCGTACCGACGGCGGCCGGGGCCGCCATCGGGTCCTGTTCGGCCATGTCGTCGTGTCGCCCTCCCGATGCTAGCCGGAAGTGGCCGAAGGGCTCGCATCCGGTCGGCCGCGCGTGCCACCGCGGCGGCCCGTCAGGGCGCGAGCGACGCCCCGAAGGGGAGGTTCCTGATGACGCTGAAGGCCACGACGACCACGCCGAGGGTCCACCACCAGAGGGGCCGCTGGGTGATGCGCAGGGGGAGCCCTTTTCCGGCTCTCACCACCCAGATCACCCAGACGACGGCGAAGATCCCGTAGCCGGCGAAGGCCAGCGCGTTGTCGCCGAGCGAGGTGAGCGGGTCGCCGTGGGCGAGGGCGTGGGCGCCGCGCAGACCGCCGCAGCCGGGGCAGTACAGGCCGGTGAGGCTGTAGAGCGGGCAGGGCGGGTAGTGGCCGGATTCGTTCGGGTCGACCAGGCCGACGTAGCTGAACGCGGCGGCGACCCCGGCGAGGATGGCGAGCGGCGTCAGCAGCCGCCTGGTCCGGGACGCGGACCGCGGCACCTCGTACGGCGCGTACGACGTGTACGGCGGCGCGGCCGCGGGCGGGTGCGGGGCGTCCGGCGCGTTCCGGGGGTTCGGGGCGTGGTCCACCCGGTGATTGTCGCCGGTCCCACGGAAAGACGCAGCCCGGCCTGGCCGGACTGCGTCGGGTACAGCGGACTGCTGGACGTACGGGTCAGACGGTCTGAACCTGCGCCTGGGCGGTGAGCGGCGCGGCGGCCTCGTGCGTCGCGTGCGGCTCGGTCCGGGCCAGGATCTGGGCCCTGATGTCCTCGGAGCGCAGGTTCACCTGCTTGTTCGCCGCCGCGTTCCGGGCCGCGGTCAGCTCCGGCGACTCCTTGGGCATGCCCATGCCCGCAGCGCTCATCGCCATGCCCACGATCCCACCGAGCACGACCACGGCGAGGCCGCCGTAGAACGCGACGAAGTTGACCGCCACCATGCCGACTCCCGAGACGCAGAAGCCGATGAAGGCGATGGTGACGCCGGTCCAGGCCGCCGGGGTGTGTCCGTGGCTGCTGCCCGCCATGAGTTGCTCCTCGTTGCTGTTGCGCCGGATGCGCTGGGTGAGTCGGACGCTCACGCCATATTGTCCCGCATGCGCGGGCCGGACGGATCCCGGGGGTGGCCCGGTGTGAGCCAGCTCTCGGTGCGTCAGCTCTCGCGGGTCGGGTCCTCGCCGCGGTCCAGGGCCTTCCACAGGTCCTCGGGCCGGTCGGGGTCGACCACGGGCGCCTTGCGCGCGGCACGGCCACGCCCCGGGGCGCCGCCGGGACCGGCCGCGGCGGCCTGGCCCGGCCGCTCGTAGCGGCCGGACATCGCGGGCCAGCGGCTGCCGTACACGAGGGCGAGCACCCCCGCGAGCAGGATCAGCGCGCCGGCCGCGGTGGTCACGTAGGGCCAGGCGGTGTGGCTCAGCCCGGAGACGGTGGCGGCCGTGTCGCCGGTGGTCCGCGCGGCCTTGTCGTTCAGCGCCGCGCTGTCGGAGGCGCCGAGGAACGCGGAGACGGCCGCGCCCGCACCGCTCAGGGCGAGCAGCGCGGAGACGAGCAGCCGCCCGGCTCCGCGGACGGCGAAGACCGCGACGAGCGCGGCGAGGCCGACGATGGCCAGGGCCGCCGGGACACCGGTGATGTCCCGGCCGTCGGCGTCGAGCGGCAGCGAACCGCCTCCGACGGCCGCCGCGCCCTCCGCCCAGGTCTGGCCGGAGGCGATCAGCACCACGGCGGCGCCGAGGGCACCGAGGAGCAGGGCCGCGGCGAGACTGCGGCGGCTACCGCGCGTGTCGGTGGCCGCGGCGGCTGCGGCGGTACGGGGCTGGGGTACGGGTACGGCACTCACGTACCCCACTATCCCCTACCGCCGCAAACCCCCCGGAGCCCGGGGCCGTCGTCGTCGGGCCGCGCGTCGCCGTAACGGCTACGCGCCGCTCATCCGGTTCGCGGTGTGGACGGCCCGGAGCACCGCCGCCGCCTTGTTGCGGCACTCGGTGTCCTCGGAGACCGGGTCGGAGTCGGCGACGACGCCCGCGCCCGCCTGGACGTAGGCCGTACCGTCGCGCAGCAGCGCCGTACGGATGGCGATGGCCGTGTCCGAGTCCCCGGCGAAGTCGAGATAGCCGACGCATCCGCCGTACAGACCGCGCCGGGTGGGTTCCAGCTCGTCGATGATCTGGAGGGCGCGCGGCTTGGGCGCGCCGGAGAGGGTGCCCGCCGGGAAGCAGGCGGTCAGCACGTCGAAGGCGGTACGGCCGGCGGCGACCCGGCCCGTCACGGTGGACACGATGTGCATGACGTGCGAGTACCGCTCGACCGACATGAAGTCGACGACCTCGACGCTGCCCGGCTCGCAGACCCGCCCGAGGTCGTTGCGGCCGAGGTCGACGAGCATCAGGTGCTCGGCGCGCTCCTTGGGGTCGGCGAGGAGTTCGTCGGCGAGCGCCTGGTCCTCCTGCGGGGTGGCGCCGCGCGGCCGGGTGCCGGCGATGGGGTGGACCATCGCATGGCCGTCCTCGACCTTGACGAGCGCTTCGGGGCTGGAGCCGACGACGTCGAAGGCGGCCCCGCCGTCCTCGGTGCCGGGGAACCGGAAGAGGTACATGTACGGGCTCGGGTTGGTGGCCCGCAGCACCCGGTAGACGTCGAGCGCGCTCGCGGTGACGGGCGTCTCGAACCGCTGCGAGGGCACGACCTGGAAGGCCTCGCCCGCCCTGATCCGCTCCTTGATGTCCTCGACGGCGTCCTGGTAGGCGCCGCCGCCCCACAGCGCGGTGAACTCGGGCAGTTCGGAGGCGGGCAGCTCGGCGGGGCGGGCGTGGAACGGCCGGTCGAGGTCGGCGGCCATCGCGTCGAGGCGGGCGACGGCGTCCGCGTACGCCTCGTCGACCCCGGTGTCGAGGTCGTTGTGGTTGATCGCGTTGGCGATCAGCAGGACGGAGCCGTCCCAGTGGTCGAGGACGGCGAGGTCCGAGGTGAGCAGCATGGTCAGCTCGGGGATGCGCAGGTCGTCGCGGGCGTGGTCGCCGACCTTCTCCAGCCTGCGGACGATGTCGTACCCGAGGTAGCCGACCATGCCGCCGGTGAAGGGCGGCATGCCGGAAGCGAGGTCGCGGGGGGTGTGCAGGGTCTCCACCGTGGCGCGCAGCGCGGCCAGCGGATCGCCGTCGACGGGGACGCCGACGGGCGGGGTGCCCAGCCAGTGCGTGCGCCCGTCGCGTTCGGTGAGGGTGGCGGCCGACCGTACGCCGACGAACGAGTAGCGGGACCAGGAGCGGCCGTTCTCCGCGGACTCCAGCAGGAAGGTGCCGGGGCGCTCGGCGGCGAGCTTGCGGTACAGGCCGACCGGGGTGTCCCCGTCCGCCAGGAGGCGCCGGCTGACGGGGATGACGCGGCGGTCCACCGCCAGCTTGCGGAAGGTCTCAAGGTCCATGGCGGCTGACCCTACTCGGTTGCGCGTACGGGGAAGGGAGGCGTGCGGAGGGGCGTCAGGCCCTCCCGCTCACCGGCCCGAGGGTCAGGACGTCGGCGTCGAAGCAGGTGCGCGCGCCGGTGTGGCAGGCGGCGCCCACCTGGTCGACCTGGACGAGGACGGTGTCCGCGTCGCAGTCCAGGGCGACGGACCTCACGTGCTGGACGTGGCCGGAGGTGTCCCCCTTCACCCAGTACTCCTGGCGGCTGCGGGACCAGTAGGTGCAGCGGCCGGTGGTCAGGGTGCGGTGCAGGGCCTCGTCGTCCATCCAGCCGAGCATCAGCACCTCGCCGGTGTCGTACTGCTGGGCGATCGCCGGGACCAGGCCGTCGGCGCTGCGCTTGAGACGGTCGGCGATGGCGGGGTCGAGCCCTCCGGTCGGGGACGGGGCCCCGGTCGTGCTGGTCATACGGCCATTGTGCCGCGCCCGCCCGGCCGGCCGGGCCCGGCGTCCACTGGGCGGACGGGTGGGGGCCGCCGTACGCTGGAGGCATGTCGACCCATGCCAAGCGTGAACGACTTCTGCTCGCCGACCTGTTGGAGGCCGCGGGCCCCGAGGCACCGACGCTCTGCGACGGCTGGCTCACCCGCGATCTCGCGGCCCATGTGGTGGTCCGCGAACGCCGCCCCGATGCCGCGGGCGGGATGATGCTGGCCGCGCTCAGGAACCGGCTGGAGCGGGTGCAGGCCGAGTATGTCGCGAAGCCGTACGAGGAGCTGATCCAGCTCATCAGGTCGGGGCCGCCCCGGATGTCGCCGCTCGGCATCAAGCAGCTCGACGAGGTGGCGAACACGGTGGAGTTCTACATCCACACCGAGGACGTCCGCCGGGCGCAGCCCGACTGGACACCCAGGGAGGTGGACCGCGTCTTCGCCGACACCCTGTGGTCACGGCTGGAGAAGGGCGGCCGGATGATGGGCCGCAAGTCCCCGGTGGGCCTGGTCCTGCGCCGCCCGGACGGCCAGACGGCGGTGGCGCACCGGGGCACCCCGGTGGTGACGGCGACGGGCGAGCCGAGCGAGCTGCTGCTGTTCGTGTCGGGGCGGCAGGAGGCGGCCCGGGTGGAGCTGGCGGGGGACAAGGAGGCGATCGAACGGATCCGGGACGCGAAGCTGGGCATCGCGTAGGGGTACGGCGTAGCAGTACGGGGGGGGAGGCGCGGCCCGGCGGCCTCAGCGCGGGAGTTCGGCCCGGCGCAGTGGCGTCGAGCTGAGCCCGATGAGGCCCCCGGACGCGCAGACCGCGGCGCAGGCGAGGAAGACCGGGCCCGCGCCCCACAGGCCGACCGCGGCGCCGACGACCGGGTAGCACAGGGGCGCGATCCCGAGGGTGACGAGCGTCGAGACGGAGGTGACCCGGCCCAGGTAGGCCGGGTCGGCGGTGGTCTGGAGGAGCGCCGCGCACAGCGCCCCGCCCAGCCCGGCGAGCAGTCCGATCAGGGCGCCCGCGACCACGGCGTACGGGACGGACGGGGCGTATCCGACGGCGGCGACGCAGACGGCGCCGCCGCACAGGCCGAGGGACAGGACGAGCCCGGCGCGCGGTACGCGTCCCCGTACGGTCAGCAGCAGTGCGCTGAGGCCGGCGCCGGCGCCGAAGGACGCGACGATCCATCCCATGCCGTCGGCGCCCCAGCCGCGTTCCCGGACGAGGAGCGTGAGCCCGATGTTGAGCGGTCCGACGAAGCCCAGCTCTCCGACGGCGACGGTGGCCATGAGCGGGGCGAGCACCCGGTGGCGGCGGACGTGGCGCAGCCCGTCCCGCAGCTCGCCCCAGGCCCCTGCCCCGGGGCCCGTGCGGCCGTCCGCCGGGTCCTTGACCGGTCCCGGCGTCATGCGTACGGCGATGAGCAGCGGCAGCGACACGGCGAAGAGCGCCCCGGCGACGGCGAACGCGGCCGCGGGTCCGCCGAGCGCCACCGCGAGCCCGCCGAGCGGCGCCCCGGTCACCCCGGCGAGCCGCTGGGCGAGACCGCGCAGCCCCTGGACGCGGGCGAGCTGGCCGGGGGTGGTGATCCGGGGCGGCAGGGCGCCGACGGCGGGCAGGAAGAGCGCGTCGACGGCGCCGAAGACCAGGGCGACCGCGAGGAGCGTCCAGAGCGCGGGGGTGGTGAAGAGCAGCGCGAGGGCGACGCCCAGGATGACGGCGCAGCGGACGGCGTCCCCGCCGATGACGACCCGGCGGGGCCCGAAGCGGTCGGCGATCACTCCCCCGCCGAGCATCAGCAGGGCGCGGGGGACGGCGCCGACGGCGAGGACGAGCCCGGCCTGCGCGGGGCTGCCACCGCGGACGGCGGCCCAGGACAGCGCCATGAAGTACACGTTGTCGCCGACCGTCGAGGCGGTGTAGGCGCCGAGCCAGCGCAGCACGTTGGCGTCCCGGTGGGCGGGGCGCTCGACGGCGGGGGCGTTGGGGGCGGCGCAAGGGGCGGGTATCGGTCTGAGGGGTGCGCTCACGGCGGTGCCGTCCTCTCTCAGGTGCGGAAGGGGAAGCCGTACAGGTGGAGCGCGACGGTCTCGCGTCCTTGGGTGTCCCCCGCGTCCTCGGCGGCGCGCCCGCGGTCCTGGTAGCGCATCGCCAGCTCGTGCAGCTCCCGGTTGAACTCCTCCAGCTCCGGCGCGCTGAGCGGGGCCAGGTACTCGCTGCTGAAGGAGGCGGTGCGCCACTCGGAGGGCCAGGCGTTCTGGCTGTCGAGGAAGGCGCGGTACTGGGCGGCGCGCTGTTCGAAGACGAGCCGGCCGACGGCGCTGTACGCGGCGACCTCCTCGGGCGCGTCGCTGAAGTCCTCGTGCCCCCAGCTCACTCCCTCGGAGGCGACCCGCCACCAGCGCTCGCGCCCGTCCGCCCCCTGCCGCTCGGCCTCCACGATGAGCCCGTGCTCGGCGAGTTTGCGCAGGTGGTAACTGACGAGTGAGACGGCCTCGTCGACCTGGTCGGCGAGGTGTGAGGCGGTGGCCTGACGGGCGATGAAGAGCGCCCGGTAGAGGCTGAGCCGCAGGGGGTGGCCGAGGGCCTTGAGGGTGGCGAGATCGGTGATCCTGCGCCGTTCCTGGTCTGCCATGGCCCCGACCGTAGACAGAAAAGAAAAGTTGCGCAACATTAGTTGCACAATAATTCCTGCGGATCCGCACCGGCTCAAGAGCGAGGAGAGGGAAACAAACAGGGAGAGGGAGGGGGCCGGAGAGGGAGGGGGCCGGGAAACGCGAACGGGCCGAGGGGCGCCCTTCCGGCCGCCCCTCGGCCCGCTCTCACGCCGGTCCGTCCTCAGCGCACCGGATGTCCCGCCTGCCGCAGCGCGTCCTTGACCTCGCCGATGCGCAGGTCGCCGAAGTGGAAGACCGATGCCGCCAGGACGGCGTCGGCGCCCGCCTCGATCGCCGGGGCGAAGTGGGCCAGCCGTCCCGCGCCGCCCGAGGCGATGACCGGGACCGTGACGTGCGCGCGTACGGCCTCGATCATCTCCGTGTCGTAGCCGTCCTTCGTGCCGTCGGCGTCCATCGAGTTGAGCAGGATCTCGCCCGCGCCCAGCTCCGCCGCCTCGTGGGCCCACTCGACGGCGTCGCGGCCCGTGCCCTTGCGGCCGCCGTGCGTGGTGACCTCGAAGGAGCCCGAAGGGGTCCGGCGCGCGTCGACCGACAGCACCAGGACCTGGCTTCCGAAGCGCTCGGCGATCTCGCGGATCAGCTCGGGGCGCGCGATGGCCGCGGTGTTGACACCGACCTTGTCCGCGCCGGCCCGCAGCAGTTTGTCGACGTCCTCGGTGGTCCGTACGCCGCCGCCGACGGTGAGCGGGATGAAGACCTGCTCGGCCGTGCGGCGCACCACGTCGTAGGTCGTCTCGCGGTCGCCGGACGAGGCGGTGATGTCGAGGAAGGTCAGCTCGTCGGCGCCCTCGGCGTCGTACAGCTTGGCCATCTCGACGGGGTCGCCGGCGTCGCGCAGGTTCTGGAAGTTGACGCCCTTGACGACCCGGCCGTTGTCGACGTCCAGGCAGGGGATCACCCGTACGGCCAGCGTCATGCGGTGCCTCCCCGCGGGTTCACGGCGCCCCGGTACGCCTCCACCTCGACCTCCACCACCAGGCTCGGGTCGATCAGACCCGCCACCACGAGCATGGAGGCGGCGGGCCTGGCCGCGTCGAAGAGTTCCTTGTGGGCGCGGCCGACCTCGTCGGCGTCCCGTACGTGCGTGAGGTACATCCGTGTCCGTACGACGTGCTCCGCGCCGAGCCCCAGCTCCTCCAGCGCCTTGAGGGCCACGCCGAACGCGGTGACGGTCTGCTCGTACGGGCCGCCCTCGGCGATCCGGCCGCCGACCACGGACGTGCAGCCGGACACCAGGACGAGCCCGTTCGGCAGTTCCACCGCGCGGGAGTAGCCGAAGCTCTCCTCCCAGGGGCCGCCGGACGAGATCTTCCGTACGGCCGCGGGGTCGCCGCTCATCCGGACACCGCCGCGAGCGCCTCTTCCAGCGTGAACGCCTCGGCGTACAGCGCCTTGCCGACGATCGCGCCCTCGACGCCCTCGGGCACCAGGCCGGCGATGGCCCGCAGGTCGTCCAGCGAGGAGACCCCGCCGGAGGCGACGACGGGCCTGTCGGTCGCGGCGCAGACGTTCTTCAGCAGCTCCAGGTTGGGGCCCTGGAGGGTGCCGTCCTTGGCGATGTCGGTGACGACGTACCGCGCGCACCCCTCGGCGTCCAGCCGGGCCAGCGTCTCGTAGAGGTCGCCGCCGTCGCGGGTCCAGCCCCGGCCGCGCAGGGTCGTGCCCCGTACGTCGAGGCCGACCGCGATCTTGTCGCCGTGCTGGATGATGACCCGGGCGACCCACTCCGGGGTCTCCAGCGCGGCCGTACCGAGGTTGACGCGGGTGCAGCCGGTGGCGAGGGCCGCGGCGAGCGAGGCGTCGTCGCGGATGCCGCCCGACAGCTCGACCTTGAGGTTCATGGCGTCGGCGACCTCGGCGATCAGCTTCCGGTTGTCACCGGTGCCGAAGGCCGCGTCGAGGTCGACGAGGTGCAGCCACTCGGCGCCGGCGCGCTGCCAGGCGAGGGCGGCTTCGAGGGGGGAGCCGTACGAGGTCTCCGAGCCGGACTCGCCGTGGACGAGGCGTACGGCCTGGCCGTCACGGACGTCGACGGCGGGGAGGAGTTCCAGCTTCGGGACATCGGACTTCGGCGCGTCGGACGTCGGCACGGAAGGCATTCCAGAATCCATTCAGAGGGTTCCGATCCAGTTGGTCAGCAGCTCGGCGCCGGCGTCGCCGGACTTCTCGGGGTGGAACTGGGTGGCACACAGGGCACCGTTCTCCACGGCCGCGACGAACGGCTCGCCATGGGTGGCCCAGGTGACCCGGGGGGCGCGGATCTTGGCGTTGGTGACCTCCAGGCTCCACTCCCGCGCGGCGTACGAGTGCACGAAGTAGAACCGGGCGTCGGGGTCGAGGCCGGCGAAGAGCCGGCTGCCGTCCGGCGCCTCGACGGTGTTCCACCCCATGTGCGGGACGACGGGGGCCTCCAGCGGCCCGACCGTACCCGGCCATTCGCCGAGTCCCTCGGTCTCCACGCCGTGCTCGATGCCCCGGTCGAAGAGGATCTGCATCCCCACGCAGATCCCCATGACGGGACGGCCGCCGGCCAGTCTGCGGCCGATGATCCACTCGCCGCGCGCGTCGGCGAGCCCCTTCATGCAGGCGGAGAAGGCACCGACACCGGGGACGAGGAGTCCGTCGGCGTTCATGGCCTTGTCGAAGTCGCGGGTGATCTCGACGTCGGCCCCGGCGCGGGCGAGGGCGCGCTCGGCGGAGCGGACGTTCCCGAACCCGTAGTCGAAGACGACCACGTTCTTGGCGGTCTTGGTCATCCCCAGATCCCTTGGATCCGCAGGACGCCCGCCACCAGGCAGAGTACGGAGCAGAGCCCGAGCAGCACGATCACACCCATCGGCAGTTTCTGCTTGTGGAAGGAGTACACACCGCCGGCGAGGAAGAGCCCCACGACGATCAGGATGGTCGACAGACCGGTCACAGGGCGCCCTTGGTCGAAGGAAGGATTCCGGCGGCGCGCGGGTCGCGCTCGGAGGCGTACCGCAGGGCGCGGGCGAGCGCCTTGAACTGGCACTCCACGATGTGGTGCGCGTTGCGCCCGTACGGGACGTGCACGTGCAGCGCGATCTGGGCCTGGGCGACGAAGGACTCCAGGATGTGCCGGGTCATCGTCGTGTCGTACTCGCCGATCATCGGCGCCATCTTCTCGGGCTCGGTGTGCACGAGGTACGGGCGGCCCGAGAGGTCCACGGTGACCTGGGCGAGCGACTCGTCCAGCGGCACCGTGCAGTTGCCGAAGCGGTAGATGCCGACCTTGTCGCCGAGGGCCTGCTTGAAGGCGGCGCCGAGCGCGAGGGCGGTGTCCTCGATGGTGTGGTGCGAGTCGATGTGGAGGTCGCCCTCGGTCTTCACCGTGAGGTCGAACAGGCCGTGGCGGCCGAGCTGGTCGAGCATGTGGTCGTAGAAGCCGACCCCGGTCGACACATCGACCTTGCCGCTGCCGTCGAGATCGATCTCGACGACGACAGAGGTCTCCTTCGTCGTGCGTTCCACGCGGCCGATGCGGCTCATGCGCTCTGCTCCTTCTTGAGATCACGTACCGCGTCGAGGAACGCGTCGTTCTCGGACGGGGTGCCCGCGGTCACCCGCAGCCAGCCCGGTACGCCGTTGTCACGGATGAGGACACCCCGGTCGAGGATCTGCCGCCAGGCGGTGCGGGAGTCCTCGAAGCGGCCGAACTGGACGAAGTTCGCGTCCGAGTCGGTGACGTCGAACCCGATGGTCCGCAACTCGGTGACCAGGCGGTCCCGCTCGGCCTTGAGCGTCTCGACGTACCCGAGCAGCGTATCGGTGTGTTCCAGCGCGGCGAGCGCGGTGGCCTGGGTGACGGCGGAGAGGTGGTACGGCAGGCGCACCAGCTGGACGGCGTCGACCACGGCGGGGTGCGCGGCGAGGTAGCCGAGGCGCAGTCCGGCCGCGCCGAACGCCTTGGACATCGTCCGCGAGACGACGAGGAGCGGGCGGCCCTCGACGAGGGGCAGCAGGGAGGGGCGGTGGCTGAACTCGACGTACGCCTCGTCCACGACGACCAGCGTCGGGCGGACCGCCTGCGCGGCCTCGTACAGCGCGAGGACGGCGTCGGCGGCGACCGCGGTGCCCGTGGGGTTGTTGGGGGAGGTGATGAAGACGACGTCGGGGCGGTGCGTGGCGATCGCCTCGCGGGCCGCGCCCACGTCGATGGTGAAGTCCTCGTTGCGCGGCCCGGAGATCCAGCCGGTGCCGGTGCCGCGCGCGATGAGGCCGTGCATCGAGTACGAGGGCTCGAAGCCGATGGCGGTACGGCCGGGGCCCCCGAAGGTCTGGAGGAGCTGCTGGATGACCTCGTTGGAGCCGTTGGCGGCCCAGACGTTCGCGGCGGTCAGCGGGTGCTTCCCGGTGCGGGTGAGATACGCGGCGAGCTGGGTGCGCAGCTCGACCGCGTCCCGGTCGGGGTAGCGGTTGAGCCCGCGGGCGGCCTCGCGGACACGCTCGGCGATCCGCTCGACCAGCGGCTCGGGCAGCGGATACGGGTTCTCGTTGGTGTTGAGCTGCACGGGGACGTCGAGCTGGGGCGCGCCGTACGGGGACTTGCCGCGCAGCTCGTCCCGTACGGGCAGGTCGTCGATCCCGAGGGGCCGCGGTGACGCGTCGGTGTTGCTCACTTGCCGGGTACCTTCCATCCGAACCTCGCTTTGAGCGCCGCGCCGTGCGCGGGCAGGTCCTCCGCCTCCGCCAGCGTCACCACATGGTGGGCGACCTCGGCGAGGGCGTCCTCGCTGTAGTCGACGATGTGGATGCCGCGCAGGAAGGACTGGACGGACAGGCCCGAGGAGTGGCAGGCGCAGCCGCCGGTCGGCAGGACGTGGTTGGAGCCGGCGCAGTAGTCGCCGAGCGAGACGGGGGCGTACGGGCCGACGAAGATCGCGCCCGCGTTGCGGACCCGCTCGGCCACCGCGGCGGCGTCGGCGGTCTGGATCTCCAGGTGTTCGGCGCCGTACGCGTCGACGACGCGCAGGCCGTCCTCGACGGAGTCGACGAGGACGATGGCCGACTGGCGTCCGGTGAGCGCGGGCCGTACCCGGTCCTCGATGTGCTTGGTGGCCGCGACCTGCGGTTCCAGCTCCTTCGCCACGGCGTCGGCCAGCTCGGTCGAGTCGGTGACGAGGACGGCGGCGGCGAGCGGGTCGTGCTCGGCCTGGCTGATCAGGTCGGCGGCGACGTGCACCGGGTCGGCGGTCGCGTCCGCGAGGATCGCGATCTCGGTGGGTCCCGCCTCGGCGTCGATGCCGATCCGGCCGGTGAAGTAGCGCTTGGCGGCGGCGACCCAGATGTTGCCTGGGCCCGTGACCATGTTCGCGGGCGGGCAGCCGTCGGGGCCCGTGGTGCCGTACGCGAACATCGCGACGGCGGAGGCGCCGCCCGCCGCGTACACCTCGTCGACGCCGAGGAGCGCGCAGGCGGCCAGGATCGTCGGGTGGGGCAGGCCGCCGAAGTCCTTCTGCGCGGGGGAGGCCAGCGCGATGGACGGGACGCCCGCCTCCTGCGCCGGCACCACGTTCATGATCACGGACGACGGGTAGACGGACCGGCCGCCGGGCGCGTAGAGCCCCACACGCTCGACCGGCACCCACTTCTCGGTGACGGTGCCGCCGGGCACGACCTGGGTGGTGTGCGCGGTACGGCGCTGCGCGCGGTGGACGAGCCGGGCGCGCCTGATCGACTCCTCCAGCGCGGCCCTTACGGCGGGGTCGAGCCCCGCGAGGGCGTCGGCGAGGGCGTCGGCGGGCACCCGTACGCGCTCCAGCCTGACGCCGTCGAACTTCTCCGCGGCCTCGATCAGCGCCGCCGTGCCCCGATGACGGACGTCCTCGCATAGGGGCCGCACCTTCTCCAGGGCGGCCGCCACGTCGAACTCGGCTCGGGGCAGCAGGTCACGCAGAGCGACGCCCTCGGGGAGGGCTTCGCCGCGCAGATCGATTCGTGAGATCACGCGGTCAATTCTCGCAGACCGGATCAGGCCGCCGGACGTCTGTATCACTGGCTGATACATGTCCCGGACGCCACTCCTCACTACTAGTGTTCAGTTCGTCACCGAGCGGGCACAACGAGGGTAAGGACCGTTTCGCCTCTCCGGTCTGTACACCTCTCTGTACATCGCACCACACCTCTCTGTTTCATCGCTCCACACATCCATGATCAGCACTCACACCCTGTACGCACACTCACACCCTGTACGCACACGGGGAAGCGGAGGAGCGGCCGTGACCGAGCCGCAGTACGACGAATGTCCCGACTGGCTCAGCGCCGCGGAAGTCGGCATGTGGCAGTCGTTCCGCAACGGCAGCGTGTACGACCTGAGTACGTCGGACCCGCTCCTCAACGATCCCTTCTCACCCCGCCCCTGGGGCACGGAACGCAGCGTGCGCGCCCGGGTGATGGCGCTGCTGCTGCTCAGCGGGCCCGCAGCGCTGCCGGGCCGGGTCGCGGCGCTCAAGCTGCGCGGCCTCCAGGTCACCGGGACGCTCAATCTCGCGGGCGGCGAGATCGCACCGTACGTGGAACTGGAGCGGTGCCGGTTCGAGAACGAGGTGATCCTGCCCGAGTCGCACTTCACCACGCTGCGGCTGGTCGCCTGCGCGATCCCCCGGCTGGAGGCCGCCCGCCTGCGCACCCAGGGCGATCTGCACCTGCCGCGCTGCCGGGTGGAGCGGGGGATCCGGCTGACCGACGCGCAGATCGGTACGGATCTGCTGATCAGCCAGATCGACGTGGGGCCCGACCGGCTCGGCCGGGCGATCGCCGCCGACGGGCTGTCCGTCGCGCAGGACTTCACAGCCGATCAGATCGAGACGTTCGGCGAGGTCAGCCTGCGCGGCGCGAAGGTCGGAGTGTCGCTGAGCCTGCGCGGCAGCCGGCTGCGCGCGGCGGAGGAGCGGCGGGCGCTCAACGCCCCTCAGCTCACGGTGGAGCGTTCGCTGTACATGGCGGGCGCGTGGATCGGCGACTCCCCCGACTTCCCCGGCTCCCCCGACATCACCGCGGTGACTCCCCCGTACGGCGTCGGGCAGGTCGCCGCGCCGCTGCTGGGCACGCGATTACAGCGGTTCGAGTGCCGGGGCGGGGTCCGGCTGGACGACGGCAGGTTCGGTGACGCGCTCGACGTGGACGGGGCCCGGTTCTTCCTGGCGCCGACGGAGGAGCTGTCGCTGCGCCGGATCAGCACGCCGGAGCTGCGGTTCAAGTGCGAGCGCGTGGAGGAGGGCCGGGTCGTACTGAGCGGCGCGCGGATCGTGACGCTCATCGACATGTCGACGAGCTGGCCGGGTCCCGGCGGCCTCGCCATGGGCGGCTTCGTCTACGAGAACATCGTCCCGTTCGGTCACTTCCCGCTGCTGCGCCGGCTGGAGTGGCTGTCGGCGGCGACCCCGGAGTACTCCCCCGAGCCGTACGAACGGCTCGCGCAGGTGCTGCGGAACAGCGGCGAGGACGCGGACGCGCGCGAGGTGCTGCTGGCGAAGCAGCGGCGCCGCCGGGAGACGCTGCCACTGGCGGCGAAGCTCTGGGGCTACCTCCAGGACTGGACGGTCGCGTACGGCTACCGCCCGGGCCGGGCGGCGCTGTGGATGGCGCTGCTGTGGGGCGCGGGCACCATCGCGTTCGCGCGCCACCCGCCGCCCCCGCTGCGGGCGGACGAGCACCCGATATGGAATCCGGCGCTCTACGCGCTGGACCTGCTGATCCCGGTGATCGACCTGGGCCAGGACGGCTTCTGGCTCCCGGAGGGCACCTGGCAGTGGACGGCGGCGGGGCTGGTGGTGCTGGGCTGGATCCTGGCGACCACGGTGGCCACGGGAGCGACACGGGTGCTGCGCCGGGGGTGAGCCGGGGCCTGGTGCGACGCCCGTGGTCCGGGCGCCGCACCAGGAGCTGCCGGACCCGGCTCCGCCAGGAACGCCCCCGCGGCCGCACCGGTCCCGCACCGCCGGGGAACCCACCGCCGTTTCTTTACTCTCCCTTGACCTCCGTCAGGACAACCTTTCCCCCGCCACCAAAGCTTCACAGCAGCCCTCTGGCGCCCCCACCACCTGCGGATTTCAATGGTCTGCACCATGTCATTGCTTCGTGCCCTGATCAGCACCGCGCGTATGGTCCGGCACACCCCGCACCTCGCCGTCGGGCTGCCGCCGGACGACGAGGTGCTGCTCGACGCCCCCGACGACCAGCTCGCGCCCGCGCTGGTCTCCGCCGCGCTCGGCGAGTACGAGCAGGCCGCGAAGGTGCTCGCGGCGACGCGGGAGGCCGCCGCGTGGGAGGACCGGGACCGCTACGTCATGCGGCTGGCCGCGTTCGCGCACGGCCGGGACGGCTGGCTCGCCGCCTGGCTGCACGCCGCGCCGCACGACCCCGACGCCCTGCTCGTACGGGCCGAACTGGCCGTACGCAGGGCCTGGGAGTCCCCGGCCCGCGCCGAACTGCTGCGCGAGACGGGGCCGCTGATCGACGCCGCCGCGGACGGCGACCCGCGCGACCCGGTGCCCTGGCGGGTGGCGCTGGACCACGCGCGGGGCACACACGCCCCGCACACCGCGTTCGAGTCGCTGTGGGCGCAGGCCGTACGCCGGTCCTCGCACCACTACGGCTGCCATGTCGCGGCCCTCCAGTACCTCTCGGCCCACTGGTACGGCTCGCACCAGGAGTGCTTCGACTTCGCCGAGGACGCGGCGCGCGACGCCCTGCCCGGCTCGCTCGTCCAGGCGCTGCCGGTACGCGCGGCCTTCAGCCGGCTGCTGAGCGGCACGCCCGGCGCCGTCCACGGGGACCGTATCGACGCCGCCGCCGATCTCGCGATCACGGTCTCCGCCCGGTACGAGGCGGGCGACCCCTGGCCGGCCGAGGTGCGCAACCTCCTCGCGTACGTCCTGGTGGAACGGGGCCGCTGGGCGGACGCGCTGGAGCAGTTCCGGCTGATCGGGCCGTACGCGACGTCCTTCCCCTGGACGAGTTTCACCGACGATCCGCTCGGCCGGTTCCTCGAAACACGTGACGGTGTACGGATCCAAGTCGCCTCGACCATGCCTTTGCGCACCAGGACCGACCGTGGAGGGCCCCGCGGCCATTACGCTTGACCGTTGTGACCACCGCACGCCTCCCTCTCTTCCCGCTGAACGCGGTGCTGTTCCCGGGCCTCGTCCTGCCCCTGAACGTCTTCGAGGAGCGGTATCGCGCGATCATGCGTGAGCTGCTGAAGACGGACGAGTCCGAGCCGCGCCTCTTCGCCGTGGTCGCCATCCGCGACGGGCACGAAGCGGCGGTGACCGCCCCCGGCATGCCGGAGGGCGCGTCGCCGCCCGAGCGTGGCCCCGCCGACGGCTTCGGCCCCGATCCGCTCGAAGCGTTCCACCCGGTCGCCTGCGTCGCGGACGCGGCGACGATCCGGGAACGCCCCGACGGCACCTTCGAGGTGGTCGCCACCGGCACCACCCGCGTCCGGCTGCGCTCCGTCGAGGCCAGCGGCCCCTACCTGACGGCGGAACTGGAGGAACTGCCCGAGGAGCCGGGCGACGGCGCGGCCACGCTCGCCGCAGGCGTCCTGCGCGCCTTCCAGAACTACCAGAAGCGGCTGGCCGGGGCGCGCGAGCGCTCGCTCTCCCGGATCGAGGACCTGCCGGACGAGCCCTCGGTCGTGTCGTACCTGGTGGCCGCCGCGGCCGTGCTGGACGTCCCGACGAAACAGCGGCTGCTGGAGGCGCCGGACATCGCGGCCCGGCTGCGCGCCGAGCTGAAGCTGCTGCGCGCGGAGACCGCGGTGATCCGCCATCTCCCCTCGCTGCCCGCGGTGGCGCTGACGCAGGCGCCGACCGCCCTCAACTGACCACGCGGCCGCACCGCCCAGGGGGATCCGCACCGTGGCGAAGAAGTCCAGGAAGCAGCAGCAGTCCGGCTCCACCCCGGCGACGGTCGCGCTGACCGCGTCGGGCACGGCGTACACCCTGCACGCGTACGAGCACGACCCCTCCTCCCCGTCCTACGGCGAGGAGGCCGCGCAGGCGCTGGGCGTCTCCCCCGACCGGGTCTTCAAGACGCTCGTCGCCGACGTGGACGGCGAACTCACCGTCGCCGTCGTGCCCGTCGCCGGCTCGCTGGACCTCAAGGCCCTCGCGGCGGCGGTCGGCGGCAAGCGCGCCGCCATGGCCGACCCGGCTGCGGCCGAACGGACCACGGGGTACGTACGGGGCGGGATCTCCCCGCTGGGCCAGCGCAAGCGGCTCCGTACCGTCCTGGACACCTCGGCCGACGCCCATCCGACCGTGTGTGTCTCGGCGGGCCGCCGCGGTCTGGAGGTCGAGCTGGCCCCGGGGGACCTGGCCGCGCTCACGGCGGCGGTCGTGGCTCCCATCGGCCGCGCCTGAGAGCGCCCGTACCCCCCCTGACACCCGTACGGGTGCCGTTCCACGCCGTCAGGCGGTACGGCGGGGCGACGTCTCCGGGGTCACTTCTCCGGGGCGCCCCACGACGCGTTCTCGTCGCCCGGCCGGGGCGCGCCCTGGTACGGCGTGTTCCACTCCCACTCCGGTTCCGGGTCACGCGGGCCGAACAGGGCCGTCAGCGCGAGATGCACCACCATCGCGGCGACCGGCCACGCCAGCAGCGCGCCCTTCGCGTGGAGTTCGAGCGGCGCGTCGAAGGTGACGCCCTTGCCGACCTGCTTGGCGTGCGCCACGACGTCGGAGGTCGGGCCGAGCATCGCGCCGAACTTCCAGGCCAGCACCGCGCCCAGCACTCCGCCCAGCGCCAGACCGACGACCAGCGCGATCCCGCCACGCCGGTGGAAGAGGAAGACCAGGCCCGCGCTGACCAGACCGAAGGCGAGCGCCAGCAGCAGGAACACACCGTCGGCGGCGATGGCCTCCTCGCCCTCCGTGTCCTTCAGGAAGACGGCGGTGGCGTCCGAGACCAGCGGAACGCGCGGGGCCAGCCACATCCACAGCAGCCCCAGCAGCAACCCCGACACCGCGGTGACCACGAGCACCACCGCGGCCTGCCGCACCTCGGTCTTCATGTCGGGCCCCTTCTCCGCGTCGGCCGCGACCGACGCGTCCGCCGCGCCATCGGGCGACACCCCGGCCGGCGGTGTCTGCCAGGGATCGTCGTGCTGCGGCTGGTGGGGAGGCGTCAGAGGTGCGGTCACGGTGCCATCGTGCCAGGCCCCGGCGGTGGGCGCCGCATCGGACGGTCGCGGGGGCCGGGGACCGGACACCGGGCGCCGCCGCTCAGCGGACCGCGGCCCGCCGGTACGCCCAGGTCGCCACGGCCAGCGAGACGACCCCGACGACGGCGCAGACCCCCAGGTCGAACGCGACGGCCGCCCAGTCGGGGCGCGCGTCGAACGTACGGGCCAGCGCCTCCACCCCGTACGTGGACGGCAGGAGATCACGCGCGTACCCGATCGGCCCCGGCAGCCGGTCCGCCGGCAGCACCCCGAGCAGCAGTGCCGCGGACATCCCGAGCTGGCCCAGCAGGGTGGCCAGTTCCTGACGCGGCGCGAGCAGACCGAGCGCCGCGCCGAGCCCCGCGAGGGCCGCCCCGGAGAGCGGGATGACCGCGGCGAGCACCCACAGATGGGTGAGCGGAAGCTGGAAGAGCACACTGCCGACGACCGCCGTGACCGCCGTCCCCGGCACGGTGAACGAGGCGTACGCCCCGGCCGCGCCCAGCACCACGGCGGCGGGCGGCACGGGCAGGGTGGCGTAGTGGTCCAGGCCGCCGCTCGCGCGCAACTGGCCGAAGTACTGGGCGAGCAGGTTGAGCGCCACGAACGCCACGACGAGCACGCTCGAACCGGCGACGACGGCCCGCGCCTCGGCCCCGCCCTCCACGACACCCCGCATCAGGATCATGATCCCGACGGACTGGAACGTCGCCACGAAGAGCAGCGGGATCCGGGCCACCCGCGCCCGGGAGAGCTGGGCGCGGTAGACCGCGGCGAGCGAGGGCAGCAGCCGCGCCCGGGGCGCGAGGGGCGCGGGCGCGCCCCCGGCCGCCTCGGTGGGAATGTCCTTCGCCGTCCGGATCCTCGCGGACACGGCCTCCGCGGGCACGATGCTCACCTGGCGCTGCTCCTGTTCGGTACGTTCGGGTCCGGGGCCTGGTGGCGGACGCGCGGCCGGCGGCCGCGGAGGGCGCTCCGCCCCGCCGCAGGGCCCCACCCTGCCACGGGGTGCGAGGTCGCGGGACACCTCCGGGAAAAGGCCCTGGCGCTCATGCCTTCACCAGCCCCTGCGCCCGGCCGCCGAGCGCCAGATAGACATCCTCCAGGCTCGGCGTCGCCAGCGTGAAGTCGTCCAGCGACGCGAAGGCCGCGCCGCCGGTCACCGCGGCGACCGCGGCCCGCGCCTCCTCGGGCGCGAGCCGCAGCACCCAGCGGCGCCCGGACTCCTGCGCGGACCCGCGCAGCGCCGCGACCTCGGGAACGTCGAGCGGCGCACGCTCCCGCCACACCAGCTCGACGCGGACCTCCCCGGCGACCTGCTCCTTCAGCCCCGAAGGCGTGTCGCAGGCGATGACGTTGCCGCGCTCCAGCACGGCGACCCGGTCGAGAACCGTCTCGGCCTCGATGACGTTGTGGGTGACGAGCAGGACCGTCACCCCGTGCTCGGCGCGCCGCCGGTCGACGGCCGCCCACACGGCGCGCCGCGCGACGGGGTCCATCCCGGTGGTCGGCTCGTCCAGGACGAGTACGGGCCGCTCCCCCACCAGCGCGGCGGCGAAACACGCCAGACGCCGCTGCCCGCCGGAGAGCTTCTTCAGCGCGCGCCCGGCGATCTCGGTGAGCCCCAGCTCCGCGAGCACCCGGTCCCGCTCCGCACGCGCCGCCCGGAGCGTGAGCCCGCGCAGCCGCCCCGTGGTCTCCGCGGCGAGCGCCACGGTCAGCTCGTCGAGCGCGCTCGACTCCTGGCCCAGATAGCCGATGAGCCGCGAGGCGCGCTCGGGATGGCGTACGAGATCGTGCCCGAGCACCTCGACGGCGCCGGAATCGGGCCGCATGAGCCCGGTGATCTGCCGTACGAGCGTGGACTTGCCGGCGCCGTTCGGCCCGAGCAGGCCGAAGATCTCACCGCGCCGCACATCGAGCGAAATCCCGTCGGTGGCACGTACCTCGGGCGTCCCGGGCACCCCACGCCTGCCGCGCGCGGCGGGGTACGTCTTGACCAAGTCGCGCACCACACACACCGTACTCACGAGGAACGACCATACGTTGCGCGCCCGCCGCACCTCTTTCTGGGGGCTCGATTCGACCGTCGGCGCCGACTTGAAGCGCCCCCGAGGCGAACCGAGCCCTTAAAAAATCACGCCTCTTCGGCGGCTCGGACGTCGATCTCGCGCCAGAAGCCCGCCCGGATCGCGTACCGGTCGTGCTCGTCGATCTGGTCGTCCTTGTGGGCCAGCAGGCCGAAGCGGGCCGCGTACCGGAGCAGTTCGCCGTCGATGCGGTGCGGGACGCGCGGGTACATCACGGACAGTTTCTGCACATGGGCCGTTTCGGGCAGTCGTTCCATCCAGCGGCGGGCGAAGACCTGTCCCACTTCGAACGGGTCGCCGCCGACCGTGGTGATGTCCTCCTCGCGGTCCGCCCATCGCTGCTCCGCGCTGGTGAGCTGGGCCAGGGTCGGCAGGGAGGCCGTCTCGGGTGGTTCGCCGGATGTGCCGCTGCCCGGGCGCTCCACCCAGCCTTTGTCGGAGGACCAGCGGAGCGTCGCGCCTCCCGGGTGCTGGGGCTGGAGTGGTGCGGGCTGCCGGTCGGGGCCGGGGGCGCGCAGACCTGCCAGGTCTTTGGGGGTGGGGACGGCTTTGGTGCCCGGGGGTGTGGGGTGCTGCTCGGTGCCGTGGTCGGTGGGGGGTGCCGTGGAGCCGTTGCGGGCCACGGGGGCGGGGGTCCGCGCCTGGGCCTGGGCCGCGCGTTCCGCGGAGGCGGCGAGGGCCGATTCGGGCAGTGGCGCGGAGAGGATCGCCGCGATCTCCGGGCGCGGGGCGGGGGCGGGGGCGCAGATGCCGCCGAGGTCCTTGGCACGTACGGCTTTGGTGATCCACGCGCGGTCCAGTACGCGCCGTTCGTCCGCCTCGGCGACCAGATCCTCGGACTGGTTGTAGTCGCCGTCGGCGGCTTGGACGGCCCAGAGGTGGACGGCGACGCCGTGCTCCTTGGCCGACATCAGGCCGGGCAGCAGATCGCCGTCGCCGGTGACCAGCACCACGTCGGAGCAGGCGCGGTTTCTGGCCAGTTCGGTGAGTTCTGCGTGCATCGCCGCGTCGACGCCTTTCTGCGCCCAGCGGCCGTCACTTCTCGTGAGGGCTCCGAGGCGGACGGTGACGCGCGGCATGACCCGTAGCCGGCGGTGCTCGGGCTGCGGGACCCGGTCAGGGGCGCCGTCGAACCAGTAGATCCGGAGCAGGGGCTGTTCCGTATCGGCCTGGGCGCGCTCCCTGAGGCCTTGGATCAGGGCCGCGTGGTCGACGGTGATGCGGGATCGGGCCGGTTCTCCGGCCAGCAGGCTCGCGGCGGCGCCCAGCAGGTAGCCGGCGTCCACCAGGACGACGCAGCGGTCCACGCGTTCCACCCTCTTTCGGGAACCTCGGTGTCGGGAGATCGGGAGTTACTGCGGGTTTGATTCGAGTCTGCCCGACGGCAAGAGGCTTGACGTCCGGAACTCGATCATCGGCGTGGCGGATCGGTGACGGACCCACTACGGAGCGGGCGGCAGGGCACCACTACACACGGCAATGATCCAAAATGCGGGCTTTTGTCGCCTATGTGAGTCTTAACTCGGCCCCTGGTCCTCGATGAACCTTCAGGAGGCAGCGCCATGTCGAAGAACAAGAATCGGGATCGCGGCAGTAAACAGCAGCCCCGCTCGGAGTCGGAGCGCGGCACCCAGGAGTCGAGGTCCTCGTCGATGGAGGACCGGTCCGACCAGGTGGAGCAGAGGATCACGCCATCGGACGTCGCCCACAAGCGGCAGAAGCGCTTCGGCCACAACTGACACCCGTACGAGCGTACGTACGTGGAGGGGCGGGCGCCGCCAACCCGCGCGCCCCCCCCAAAGGGGGCGCGGGGGCCGGCGGT